>NZ_BAAAUG010000060.1:0-364 GCF_039533825.1 Streptomyces rectiviolaceus | reverse complement strand
CGGCCCGCCCGGCGCGTGCCCGCCGAGACCGACGCCTGGATGGTCTCGGGCTTCGCCGACAAGGAGGACTCCGTGGTGGCGTACCACCATGCCGAGTTCTGTGCGGACCGGGTGATCGCGCTGGTGCGGGTGGGGGACGTGCGGGGTGCGCTCGCGCAGGCGCTGCGGGCTCCCTACGCGTGGGAGCGGGCCACGGTCCTGCGGAAGCTCGCGGAGCGCTCGGCCGCCGGCGCTGCGGGCGATCCGGGTGAACTGGCCGACGCGGCGGAGGCGTTGGCGGCCACGACGCCCGGACAGCCGGACCGGGCCATGCTCCTGGCCTGCGCGAGCCTGCTGGTCCGCGGCGCCGACCCGGCGCGTGGCG
>NZ_BAAAUG010000059.1:0-6362 GCF_039533825.1 Streptomyces rectiviolaceus | reverse complement strand
CCGCTCGCCCGCTGAGCCGGTGTGCCGTCGCAGGCGCGGCCCGGAGAAGGCGTCCTGCGCCTGGTCGAGCGCGGCGGTGAGGGCGGCGCGGCGGGCGGCCGAGCGGGCGGTGCCCGCGGAGTCGAGGAGCGCGGCGACGGCTTCGTAGACGGCGCTGACGGCGGCGCGTTCGCCGTCGAGGCGGTAGGGCCGACTGGCTCTGTAGGGCCGACTGGCTCCCGCGCCCGAAGCGGCACCGGGCCACCCCTTGCCGGGAGACGGCGACGGCAACACGAGCCGCAGCACGATCAGCCACCCGGCCCCGGCGAGAAAGAAGAGTGCCCGCTGCCACCCGGGCTCGGGCAAGGGCATCCCGGCTCCGATGGCGGCGGCGACGAGCAACTGCGTACCACCGGCCGAGGCGACGGGCCCGAGAGCGCTGAAGGCACCGGCGAACAGCCCGAGCACGGCGAAGAGCAGAGGCAGGAGATAGGACCCCCCGGCCCATTCCCCGACGTAGGCCCCGAAGACCAGTCCACCCGCCCCCGAGAGCGCGGGCACCCCGAGCCGCCGCACGGCCGCCCGCCGGCTCCCCGGCCGGTCGTTGATCCCGGCCAGCATGGCCCCGAGCGCGGCCACCACCCCCACGGAGACCCGCCCGGCGACCACGCCCGCGCACAGCAACGGCCCCGCGGCCAGCGCACCCCGCAGAACGGCATGCCACGGCACGGGCCCACGCTGCGTACGCAGGGCATGGCCGAGCCAGGGCGGAAGGGAAGTTGCGCGCGGGATCACCGGGCTCACCGTGTTCCTGTCGTCATCGGGACGGGTACGTGCCGCCGGACGACTTCGGCCTGGGCTTGTGATCAACCGTAAGCGGTGTTCTTGGAGGGAAAGGGACATGCGTATTTCCGCAATGTGACGTTTTCGCGGACGCCGTTCTCGCCGACGACGACGTGACCGGTGGGCTAGGCGCTCCGCTCCGGCAGGTCTTCTGACGACGAACGTAGGCTTCAACCCTACGTAGGTGGCGGCGAAGGCGGCAGCAAGGGTGGCAACAACAGCGCCCGCGCTTCGGCGACCGCCGCGCCCAGGGGCTCCGGACCCTGCCCCATCCCCGCCAGGATGCCGTCGATCCCCCGCAGCCCGGCCCGCTCCAACAGCCGCTTCTCGTTCGTCACCCACTCGCCCCGCGCCGCGAGCACCGCGTGGCCCGCCTGCAGGGCGGCGGTGGCGATGGCGCCCGCGACCTCTGTGTACTGGCCACGTGGGACGTTGTTGGACCGAGCGTACTGAAGCGTGAGTCCTGCTCGGCCCAGCCACATCTCCGGAGCGGTCCTGCGCAGTGCCTCCGGGTAGGCGGGGCACGGCAGTTCACCCTTCAGCACTTGATTGACGGCAAGCTCGGCGACCACCAAATAGCTGGGGATTCCGGCCAGATGGAACATCAGCGGCTCCCAGCGGAACCGCCCGGCCCGCGCCTGAGCCAGCTCGTGCTCGACGGCGTCGAGGTCGCGGTAGTGGACGTCCACTCGACGGCCGTCGACGGTCAGCCAGGCTCCGCCGTTGAAGACACCCCCGCCCCACTCCCCCACCCCGAAGACCTCACCCTCCCAGCCGAGGGCCCGGAGCTCCGCCGGATCGAAGTCGCCCCGGTAATAGACCGCCACGTCCCAGTCACTGTCAGGCGTATGCGTGCCCTGCGCGCGGGAGCCGCCGAGGGTGACGGCCCGGACGCCGGGGAGGGTGGCGAGGCGGTCGGCGACGTGGGCGAGGAAAGCGGCATCGGTGAAACCCTTCGCACTCATCAGCACCATCCCACCACCCTCACCCCGAGCCGGACCACCGGATATCGCAGGGCCACTCGATGTCCACGCCACCCACGGCCCCGCTCCACCCCGGCCCCGAGCTCGGCCCGCATCGACAATTCACTCGCGAACGAGGTCACGCGGACCGCAGGCTGACACCCATGAACCGCACCGACACCGACGAAACCGACGACACGGTCATCACCACCGCACCCGCACCTGTACCTGCACCACCCACCCACCAGATCCGCGCCCTGCACACGGAGTCGACCGTCACCGTCTACCAGGCGTACGCCCCCGAGATCGGCGAACCCGCAGCCCGCACCGGCCGCTTCCCCGCCGCCTGGAAGCGGGACCGCATGACGTGGATCAAGCCGTCCTTCCTGTGGATGATGTATCGCTGCGGCTGGGCCACGAAGGAGGGTCAGGAGACCGTCCTCGCGGTGGAGATCACCCGCGAGGGCTTCGAGTGGGCCCTGCGCCACGCGTGTCTGTCGCACTACGCGCGCGGGGTGCACCCGGACCAGGCTTCCTGGAAGCGGGACTTGAGGCGAGCCCCGACCCGGGTCCAGTGGGACCCGGAACGCGACCTGCGCCTGAGCCCCCTCCCCCACCGCTCCCTCCAGCTGGGCCTGGCGGGCGACGCCGCGCGCCGTTACGCGGACGAGTGGACGGTCTCGATCACGGACGTCACCGAGCAGGCCCGGGCCATCCACAACCTCGTACGCGAGAACGACCTCGCAGCCGCCGAGAGCCTCCTTCCGGCGGAGCGCCCTTACCCGGCCGGGGGCGAACTGGTCGCTCACTTGCGTGCGTGACGAGACGAAGGGGGAACGTCAAGAAGCAGTCAGGACCAGCAGTCAGGACCCGATCATCCCCGTGACCGCCCCCACCGGATCCGCATCCGCCTCCCCCTCCGGCCACCAGTCGTCCCGCCCCGGCTCGCTTCGGTACGGGTACCAGCGGCCGTCTCTGCCGTAGCGGAGTTGGAGGGAGCCTGAGGCGTTGGTGAGGTGGTTGTGGTGGATCGTCATGCGGGGGAGGTCTGCCGTGATGAGGGCGCCTCGGGCTCGGTCGAAGGGGCCCGCCGGGGGGTCCCAGGGGGATTCCAGGACCGACAAGCCCTCCTCGCCGCCCTGGCGCCAGGCCGCTGCCGCGCGGGAGAGGTCCGTGGGGGTGTGGTCCACCGACCTTGCCAGTTCGGCGAATTGGCGGCTGAAGCTGCGGCGGCCCGTTAGGCCTGGGTGGGATGCGGCCAGGCGTACCGCGTCGTGCCAGGGGTCGGCGGTGGGGAAAGGGGCCGTGCCCGTGGTCAAGTACGCGTGGGCCCTGTTCGCCGTGTCCGTGGCCAGGAACTCCAGGGATGTGGGGTTGGGGGCGCCGGGGAGTGAGGGGAGGAGCGGGGGTTCGCCCGGGTGGGCGGGGGGTGGGAGCGGGGCCGGGAGCGGCGGGCGGTAGTCCGTGGCCAGGGCGTCACGGGCCAGGGTGCCGGGGAGGGATTCGCCGGTCGCGCCTGGCGTGGTGGCGGATTGCTCGCGGGCCGCCTGGTGCGCGTTGCGCTGGGCCAGTTCGTCCAGGAGCGCCTGTTCGTCTCCGCCTCGCAGGAGGAGGAGTACGAAGGGGTCGGCGTCCAGCAGCCTTGCCGTCTGGTAGGTGAGCGCTGCCGCGTGCTTGCAGGGGCGGCCGTGGTCCGGGCAGGTGCAGGACGGGACCAAGTCACCGGGGCCCGGGAGGAGTTGGACCCCCGCTCGTTCCGCCGCGTCCACCAGCGCGTGCGGCATGTCCTTGTCGAGGAGCGCCGCGATGTGCGCGGGTTCTGTGGCCACCGCGTCCAGGAAGTTGTCCCAGTCCTCGGGCGTGAGGGTGCGCATGCGGATCTCGGCGCGGTAGGGGCGGGGGCGACTGCCGTGTACGTACGCCACGATGCGGCCCGGCGCGACCGTGATCGTGTCGACGTGACCCTCACGGGCATAGGCCCGCCCGCGCGCGAGACGCCCCGCGTCGAGCGACGTCCCCTCCAGCGCGCCGATCCAGGCGTTGCCCCACCAGGATGTCGCGAACGGGGCCTGGGGGTCGGGGTGTTGAGGGAGCGGAGGGAAGACACGACCTGCGCCCGTGGCGCGGCCGGCGGGGGTCATTCCGGTGCGGGCGACTCCACCCGAGCCGCGTCCCCCGCCCCTCACGACACCCTCCGCAACGACACCAGATCCGCGAGGTCCGCATCCGACAGTTCCGTCAGGGCCGCCTCGCCGCCGCCGAGTACCGCGTCCGCCAACGCCTGTTTGGCTGCCATGAGTTCGGCGATGCGGTCCTCCACCGTGCCCTCCGCGATCAGGCGGTGGACCTGGACCGGCTGGGTCTGGCCGATGCGGTAGGCGCGGTCCGTGGCCTGTTCCTCGACCGCGGGGTTCCACCAGCGGTCGTAGTGGATGACGTGGCCCGCCCGGGTGAGGTTCAGGCCCGTGCCCGCCGCCTTGAGGGAGAGCAGGAACACCGGGGTTTCGCCCGACTGGAAGCGGTCCACCATTTCCTCCCTTCGCGCAACCGGCGTGCCCCCGTGCAGGAGTTGGGTGCCGATGCCGCGCCGCGACAGGTGCGATTCGAGGAGGCGCGCCATCTCCACGTACTGCGTGAAGATCAGGACCGCGCCGTCCTCCGCCAGGATCGTGTCGAGGAGTTCGTCCAGGAGTTCCAGTTTTCCTGAGCGCGAGCGGCCCGCTCGTGTCGCGATCTCGCCGTCCTTCAAATATTGCGCCGGGTGGTTGCAGATCTGCTTCAGCGCCATGAGGAGCTTCATGACCAGGCCCCTGCGCGCGATGCCCTCGGACGCCTCGATGCGGGCGAGTGTCTCGCGTACGACCGCTTCGTAGAGCGATGCCTGTTCGCGGGTGAGCGTTACCGGGTGGTCCGTCTCCGTTTTAGGAGGCAGTTCCGGGGCGATTCCCGGGTCGGACTTCTTGCGGCGCAGGAGGAAGGGGCGGACCAGGCGGGCGAGGCGGGCCATCGCCTCTTCGTTCTCGGCGAACTCGCCGCCCTCCACCAGGCGGGCGTGGCGTGCGCGGAACGACTTGAGCGGGCCGAGCAGGCCTGGTGTCGTCCAGTCCAGCAAGGCCCAGAGTTCGGAGAGGTTGTTCTCGACCGGGGTGCCGGTGAGGGCCACTCGCGCCGAGGAGGGGATCGTGCGCAGCGCCTTCGCCGTCGCCGCGTGCGGGTTCTTGACGTGCTGCGCCTCGTCCGCCACCACCAACCCCCAGGCGTGGCCCGCAAGTTCGGGCGCACTCGTACGCATCGTTCCGTACGTCGTCAGGACGAAGCCGCCCTTCAGGTCGCCGTCGAGGCTTCGGCCCGTGCCGTGGAAGCGGCGTACCGGCACCCCCGGCGCGAACCGCTCGATCTCCCGCTGCCAGTTGCCGAGCAGTGACGCCGGGCAGACCACGAGCGTCGGCTCCGGGCGGGCCCGGTGCAGGTGGAGGGCGATCAAGGTGACCGTCTTGCCGAGGCCCATGTCGTCGGCGAGGCAGCCGCCGAGACCCAGCGACGTCATCCGGTCGAGCCAGGCCAGGCCCCGCAGTTGGTAGTCGCGGAGGGTGGCGGCAAGGGCGGGCGGCGGGGCGACGGGGCGCAGGTCGCCGGTAAGGCGCTCCCGCAGCCCGGCCAGCGCGCCGATCGGGACGGCCTCGACCCGCTCACCCTCCACCTCCGCCGCCCCTGTCAGCGCGACGGACAGCGCGTCCACCGGGTCCAGGAGGCCCAGATCCCTCTTGCGCGCCTTGCGTACGAGTTCGGGGTCGACCAGGACCCACTGGTCACGGAGGCGTACGACCGGGCGGTGCGCCTCCGCCAGGATGTCCATCTCCGCCTCGGTGAGGGGTCCCCCCGCGCCGTCGCCGCCATCGCCCCCGTCGCCGGAACCCAGCGCCAACTGCCAGCGGAATTCCAGCAGTTGCTCGGTCTTGAAGAAGTCGAAGTTGTCGGCCGCCGTGCCGGGCGCGGGGCGCACGACGGCTGTCGCCGTCAGGCCGCGCGTCAGCTCACGGGGCCAGTGCACGGCCACGCCCGCCGCACCGAGCCTGGTCGCCGCCGCGCCGAGGAGTTCGTACAACTCCCCCTCGCTCAGCGGCAGTACGTCGGGGCGCGGGCGTTCCAGGAGTCGGGTAAGCGGCGGCCATACGCGGGCCGCGCGCCGCACCGCGAGCAGCGTGTCGACGCGGGCTCGCGGGCCGAAGTGGTCGGCAGCCCCGGACCAGAGCTGGGCCGCGTCCGCGACGAGGGTCGGGTCGGCGAGGCTGTGCACCTGCACGACGGCCGCCGCCGGGCTCGCCACGCTCTCACGGGGGCCGCCCTCCTGATCACGGGGGCCGCCCTCCTGATCACCGGGCCCGGCGTCGGGCACGTCGTCCGTGGCCCCGTCGAACACCTCGTGCGCCCGCAGGTCGAGCCGCAGCGACACCCGCACCCCGGCATCCATCCCGGCCGCCACCTCCGCGGCCCACTCCCGCGCATCCGGCAGCCGTTGCGGCTCCCGCGCCGCGAAGGGCGCGCCGACCGCGTGCGCAGCGGCGGGCGTGCGCGGCA
>NZ_BAAAUG010000058.1:3054-33331 GCF_039533825.1 Streptomyces rectiviolaceus | reverse complement strand
TCACGGCCCGCGCGGTCGTGGTCGCCAGCGGCCTCTCGGGCCTCGCGCAGCTGCCGCCCGCCGCCGCGGGTGACGCCGACGCGACGCAGTACATACCCGCGATGCTCGGCGCAGGCGCAGGCGTCGGCGCCGGGGCCACGCAGTACATACCTCCCGTGGCCCCCGGCGCCCTGCCGCCCGAGGCGCCCGCGGGGGATTCCACGCAGTTCCTCGGGCGCGCGCCCATGCCCGGCGCGCCGATGCCCCCGGCGGCCGGTTCCGACAACGAGCCCACGCAGTACATCGCCCCCGTGCCCGCCGAGCCCGGCAAGGCACCCTTCGGGATCCGGCCCGGCGCCCCGGGCGACCGGCAGCCGCCCGCCGAGTTCGACAGTCTCTTCCGTACCGAGCAGCCGGAGCCCGAAGGCCCGGCGTCGACCCAGCAGATGCCCCGCTTCGAGCCGCCGCAGCCCGCCGCCCACGGCAGCGGCGTCGGCAGCGGTGACGGTGGGGGCAGGGCCGCGCGCCGAGCCGCTGCCGCCGCTCCCGCGTCGCGCGGCGGGGGACGCACGGGGTCGAAGGTGCCGCTCTTCGTGGCCGCCGGTGTCGTCATCGCGCTGATCGGCGTCGGCGCGGGCGCCCTGCTCAGCGGCGGCGGTGACGAGGAGAAGGACAGCCCCAAGACTGTCTCCGACTCCGCGCCGACCGACGAGAAGCCGTCGCCCTCCGTCGACCCGGCCAAGGAGCAGGCCGTCGCCCTGGACAAGCTCCTGGCCGACAGCAACAACAGCCGTGACTCGGTGATCGGCGCCGTGCGCAACGTAGGAAAGTGCACCGACCTCGCCCAGTCGGCCACCGATCTGCGCAACGCGGCCAAGCAGCGCAACGGCCTGGTCACGCGCCTCTCGGGGCTCTCCGTGGACAAGCTCCCCGCCAACGCCCAGCTGACGGCATCGCTCACCAAGGCCTGGAAGGCGTCCGCCGCGGCCGACAACCACTACGCCGCGTGGGCGGGCCAGGTCGCGGGCAAGAAGGGCTGCAAGAAGGGCCACGCCCGCACGACGCCGCAGGCGGTCGCCGCGAACAAGTCGAGCGGCGAGGCGACCACGGCCAAGCAGGAAGCGGCCGGGCTGTGGAACGCCATCGCCAAGCAGTACGGGCTCACCACGCGCGACAAGTCGCAGCTCTAGGACGGGAGCGTGGGCCCGGAGGACGGGAGCGGGGACCGGGAGGACGGGAGAGAGGACCCGGAGCGGGTCACCTCACCCGCTCCAGGGTCTTCGACACGTTCACGAAGCCCTTCCTGGCCGGCACCAGGCGGCCGTCGCGCACCATCTGGAACGTGACGTCGGCGTTGACCAGCCGCGGGAAGTCGCTCGCCGCGAGCATGTCCTTGAAGCGCCAGCTCAGGGTGGGCGTGAGCCCGCCGGTCCCGACCTTGAGCCCGTCGTCGAGCGCCCGCCGCAGCGTCCGCGACGAGACCTCGCCGCCGTCGAGCGACTCGACGGTCTGCTTCAGGACGGTGTAGGCGATCCACGTCGTCTGCACGCCCGCGTCCGTGGGGTCGACCCGGTTGTCGCCGAAGGCCTGCTGGCGGATGACCTCGCGCATCTCGCCCCAGCGGGCATCGCTGGCCGCCGGATACCAGCCGGTGAGGTAGGCGCCTTCGTACGGTCCGTTGCCACCGCCCGTGCGGTCGACGAGGGACTGGTCGACGCTGCCGAGCACGGAGGAGATCCTCGCGGTCGGGTACGTGTCCTCGGTGCGGCGGTAGGAGTCGTAGAACGTGTCCGTGCGCGCCCCGAGCGCCGCCGTCACGCAGCCGCCGGTGCCCGCGCGCTCCAGCGCCTGCTCGGCCTGGGCGGTGAAGTCGGTGCCGTCCTCGGGCGCCCGTATGTCCGAGGAGGGCTTGCGGTGGCCCTCGGTGAGGCCCGCGTCCAGGAGCTTGGGGAGATCGTCGCCCGCGATGGTGTCGGGGCGTACGAGGGAGACGCGCTCGCAGCGGGCGGCGAGCTGGCGGCCGTTGCCCGCCATGAGCGCCGGTTCGCCGCCGTTGACGGGGTACGACAGGGGGCTGCTGAACTCCTCGTCGGTGACGCCGTATCCGCCGATGTAGGGGATCCCGGCGACTTCGAGGGGCGAGAGGAAGGACCTGCCGTGCTGGCTGTAGGAGCCGACGACGGCGGCGACCTCCATGTCGACCGCCTTGCGGGCGCAGTCGGCGGCGCCCACCGGGTCGTTGTGGTCGTTGCAGGTGACGACCTTGAGCTTGCGGCCGTCGAGCCCGCCGTTCGCGTTGACCCAGCGCGCGTAGGCCTGCGCCATCGCGGGGATGCCGGGTTTGTTGGTCGCCTTGGTCTTCTCGGGGGCCCAGGTCATGACGGTCACGGGGTCCTCCCTGGATCCCCCCGCGGAACCAGGGATGACCCCGCACGCGGCGGTCAGGGACGCACACGCCGCCACCAGGGCGGCCGCGCTGATCAATGCGGTCTTGGAGGGGCGGGGGAACAAGGTGCGTCGCGAGACGGGCATGGTCATGCACGATTCCGCCGCAGTGCCAACCATGGAGTGACGCCTTCTCAACGCATGGTGACAAGAAGGTGAATGGCAGGGGCCGGTTCGGCTGCGCGAAGGGGGAACGTACGATCGATGACCGTGCAAGGTTCGGAGAACTCTTCCCGTCGTGGCCGTCGCTCAAGCACCATGGGCGGCATGCCAACGAACGACATGCCATGGTGGCGCTGGCGCAGCAACGTGCGCTCGGCGCTGCACATGCTCTCCGACCCGGGGTTCCAGCGTGAGTGCTGGCTCGCCGGGCGCGACGAGTACGGGGACGTGACCGACGCCGTGTACCGCCTTGTCGAGGACACGTGGCTCGACAACTGGTCCGCCGAGAAGTACGTCGGGACGATCTTCCGTGACGCGGAGGAGGCGGCCCTGGTCGACGCGGCGGTGCTGCGGGTCCTGCGGATCATGCACGAGGTCGGGCCCGACGCCTTGGTCTCCGCCTATCTCGATCACCAGGGGTGGCCGGAGGCGGTCCGGGCGGCGCGGGACGCGCATGTCCGGCTCTCCGTCAGCGACGGGGAGGACCCGGATGTCCCGCCGCGGACGCTGGAGATCCTTCGGATCATGACGCGGACCGGGAGCTGAGCTGAGTTCCGCCGGGACTGCGGTGATGGATCTGCGGGACGCGGACCTCGGCGGGTGCTGGTTGTGGGAACCTTGGGCCCATGAATGAGCCGTCCGTCGCCGCTTCCGCCGACCCCGCTGAGCAGTACGTCCTCACCCTCTCCTGCCCGGACAAGCAGGGCATCGTGCACGCCGTGTCGAGTTACCTCTTCATGACCGGTTGCAACATCGAGGACAGTCAGCAGTTCGGCGACCACGACACCGGCCTTTTCTTCATGCGCGTCCACTTCTCGGCGGAGGCGCCGGTGACGGTGGAGAAGCTGCGGGCGAGCTTCGCGGCGATCGGTGACTCCTTCCACATGGACTGGCAGCTGAATCGCGCCGACGACAAGATGCGCGTCGTCCTCCTTGTGTCGAAGTTCGGGCACTGCCTGAACGACCTGCTGTTCCGCTCGCGCATCGGCGCGCTGCCGGTCGAGATCGCGGCGGTCGTCTCCAACCACACGGACTTCGCCGAGCTGGTCGCCTCGTACGACATCCCCTTCCACCACATCCCGGTGACCAAGGACAACAAGGAGCAGGCCGAGGCGCAGTTCCTGGAGCTGGTGCGCGCGGAGAACGTGGAGCTGGTCGTGCTCGCCCGCTACATGCAGGTCCTTTCGGACGACCTCTGCAAGCAGCTCAGCGGCCGGATCATCAACATCCACCACTCCTTCCTGCCGAGCTTCAAGGGCGCGAAGCCCTACCACCAGGCACACGCGCGCGGTGTGAAGCTGATCGGCGCGACCGCGCACTATGTGACGGCGGACCTCGACGAGGGCCCGATCATCGAGCAGGAGGTCGAGCGGGTCGGCCACGACGTCACGCCGAACCAGCTGGTCGCGATCGGCCGGGACGTGGAGTGCCAGGCCCTCGCACGGGCCGTGAAGTGGCATGCGGAGCGCAGGATCCTGCTGAACGGGCGGCGTACGGTCGTCTTCGCCTGACTTCGCCTGACCCCGGGGCGCTCCCCGGAGGCCCTGCGCAAGGCTCACATCCGGCTCAGCGACGCCGCCGCGAACAGGACGTCCCTGATCGCCTGGCGGTCGCCGTCCTGCCCCGCTGCCGCTTCCTCCGGTGAGACGTGGCCAGCGGCCAGGCGGCAGAACTCGACGCCGTCCAGTGCGACATGGGCCACCTCACGGTCCGCCGACGCGCCGGCACCGGGGGAGTCGAGCGGGATGAACCACTCGCCGCCGCCCATGCCCTCGACCTCCAGGCGCAGACTCCGGCCCGGAGCGCCGGCCGCCACCAGGCCGTGCGCCGGGGCGGCGAGCCCCGAGCGGCGGCGGTCGGGGAGCGTGCCGGGGAGCAGCCGGGCGGCGAGGTCGATCATGCGGTGCAGATGGCGCGGGGACGGCGGCTCGTACGGATAGTCCACCGCCTCCGCGATGTCGCCGGCGTGGATCCAGCACTCGAAGGCGCGGTCCAGCATCGAGTCCCGCAGCGGCAGCTCGACGCGGCGGCCCTGGTCGTCCGGGGCGCTGTACGGGACGGTGAGGCCGCCCGAGCCGGAGCCGTGCGTGCCGCCTGCCGTGAAGGACACCGTGCGGATCAGTTCGTGGGTCTGCTCGCGCCAGGGGCCGCGCACCGCGCGGGTGGGCGGGAAGTACGAAGCGCGCCAGTACGCCTCCGTGCGGTAGCCCGGGTCGGACTGCGGCGGGGCCTCCCTGCCCAGCGGGTCGTCGAGGCCGAGGGCCAGCGCGACCAGGCCGTCGACGGCGAGGAGGTGGGCGATCACTCCGGCGACCGTCGTCTTGCGGCTGACCGGATGGTCCTCGTCGAACCACCGGAGCCGCACCGGGGCGTGCCACTCCGAGTCGCCGATGTCCCGCAGGAGCGCGTCGAGCCGGGCGGTCTCCGCGTCGTACGGAACGGCCCACTCGGGCACCGGGATGCGCGGCGGGCGCCGCCCGAGGCAGCTCTCGATGACGCGGTTGCGCAGGCCCGGGTCGAGGTCGAGGCTCTCCTCCGGGTGCAGCAGGCCCACCGCGTCGCGCAGCCGCAGGGCCTCTTCCGCGCAGGGGCCGCAGTGGCCGAGGTGCTCCTCGACGGCGATGGCTTCGTCGACCGAGCAGGCGGCGAGGGCCCAGGCCCCGAGGAGGGACCTCAGGACGCGGTGGTCGAGGGCGAGCGGAGGGTCGGGCAAGGGATTTCCGGTGTCCTCTATGGAGGTGCGGGGCAGCGGTATACGAGGCGGCCGACGGGCGTCGCCCTGCTCGTCCCGGCCACCTGGGCCACTGGGGCCGCCCGCACCGTCGCCGTTCTCCGGGTGGTCCGGTTCCTCGAACGGTTCCTGCCGGTCGGGCCCCTTCACAGCGCTCTCCCGTAACCGGGAGGCGGGCCCGGTGAGGAGTGCGGTTCTGCCGGTCCTGCCGCGTCGTTCGCGGTGGAGAGCAGCTGCAGGCCGAGGCGGAGGCGGCGCCGCGCCTCGTCCTCCGTGACGCCGAGGTCGGCCGCCGTCTGGCGATAGTCGCGCCGCTGGAAGTAGGCGAGCTCCAGGGCGGCGCGCAGCGGGGCGGGCATGGCCGTGACGATGTAGTCCGCGCGGGCGGCGGCTGAGGCGCGGCGCACCTTCCGCTCCAGGTCCTCCGTGGTTCCCTCGCCGCCGCGGGCCAGGGCGGCGGACTCGGTCTGGTGAAGGCGCCGGACGGCCCGCTCGTGGGTGAGCGTGGCGACCCAGGAGCGCAGGGGGCCCTGCTTGGGGTCGTACGCGTCGGGGTTCTCCCAGATGTGGGCGAAGACCTCGCGGGTTATCCGGTCGGCGGCGCCCTCGTCGCCGAGGACGCGGTGGGCCAGGCCGTGCACGAGCGAGGCGAAGCGGTCGTACAGCTCGCCGAGCGCGGCCGCTTCCCCGTGCGCGAGCCGCTGCTGCATGCGGCGGTCCCAGCGACGCGGCGCGTCCTTCGCCATGCGGCCCCCTCTGCGCGTGCCGTTCCTCGTCCGTGCCGACCCCTCGTCCCATCGAATGTAGTCGCCACCACCGACAACGCACTCCCCTTTACGGCAAAGTGCGCCAGCGCCCGGCCTCGGGTGATAGAGACCGGTGTTCCTGGTGTTTCATGGAGAGCACGTGGGGCAGCCGCGACGTAGGAAGCGTAGGGAATGCTTCCGCATAGGCGAGCTACGACGAGCGAGCGGTATCAGCGAGCGAGAGGCGTGCGAGTGACGCTGCAGGTGGCCGTGGACGAGCAGGACGGCTGGGCCGTGCTGCGGGTGTCCGGCGAGATGGACCTGGTGACCTCGCCTGTCGTGCGCCAGCGCGTTCACGACGCGGTGGCCGACGGCCGCCACAGTCTCGTCCTCGACCTCTCGGACGTCCTCTTCTGCGACTCCAGCGGCGTCGGGGTCCTGATCGCCACCCGCCGCCTGTTCCGCTCCTGCCAGGGCCGCCTGCGCCTGATACTGCCCGCGAAGGGGGCCGAGGACGGCTCCCACGTGAACCGCGTCCTCGCGGCCCTCGGCGTACGCCGCCTCTTCGAGGTCTTCCCGGACGTGGCGGCGGCGGTGGACGACGAGGCGGTACCGCTCTCCGCGTGACGCCGCCCCCGGGGAACCCCAAAAGATCACCTAGGGCCGACTGCTGGTACAACCTCTCTTGTTCCGGTCTTGGCACAAGCGTCGGCTTCCCGCCTCCGGGCGGTCGCCGAGCACGTACGCTCGCGTCTGAGACACCCAGGGAACCCCCTGTGCGCACGCACCCAACCGCAGAAGTGAGGCGGCCCGAACACCATGGACAGTGCCGAGTACGAGCGTAAGATCGCGGCCCGTTTCGCCACCTTCGACCAGGACGGCAACGGCTACATCTCCCGTGAGGACTTCAGCACGGCGGCCGCCGCCCTGCTCAGCGAATTCGGCGCGACGGCACGCTCCGAGAAGGGGCAGGCCCTCTACATCGGGGCCGAGGCCTTCTGGCAGGGCATGGCCGGGATCGCCGACCGTGACGGCGACCAGCGGATCACCAAGCCGGAGTTCGTGGGCGGCGCGGTGAAGCGCCTGCGGGACAACACGGACCGGTTCGCCGAGATCGCGCGGCCGTTCCTGGACGCCGTGATCGCCGTCGCGGACGGCGACGCGGACGGTTCGGTCAGCCCTCAGGAGGTCGGGCGCGTACTGAAGGCCCTCGGCGTCCCGGCGGACATCGCGAGCGCCGCGGGCGGCTCGCTCGACACCGACGGGGACGGGCGTGTGACGGAGGAGGAGATCGTCGCGGCGTTCGCGGCGTACTTCACTGTTCCCGAGTGAGCCACCGACCGGTCAGCCGCGCGTGAAGCGTTCGCGCAGCTTGTACTTGAGCACCTTGCGCAACGTCTCGTTGCGGGGAAGGGCCTCCACCACCTCCAGTTGCTCCGGCAGCTTGTACGTGGAGAGTCCTTCCCCGCGCAGATAGGCGGTCACGGACTCCAGCGTCAGGGAGCCCGCCCCCGGCCGCTGCTCGATCACCGCGCAGACCCGTTCTCCCCGTTCGGGGTCCGGGAGGCCGATGACCGCCGCGTCCCCCACGGCCGGATGCCGGTGGAGCAGGTCCTCGATCTCCTTCGCGGAGATGTTCTCGCCCTTGCGGATGATGATGTCCTTGGCCCGGCCGGTCAGGACCAGGTGGCCTTCTCTCCGTACGTGCCCCAGGTCCCCCGTGATCAGGAAGCCGTCCGCGTCGAAGACGCCCGCACTCTGCTCGGGGTCCAAGTAGCCCTGGCAGACGGCCTCCCCGCGCAGCCGCACCTCGCCGTCGACACCGGCGGGCACCTCCTTGCCCTCGGCGTCCGTGATCCGGATCTCCATCCCCCGCGGCGGCATCCCTTCCGTCGTCGCCAGGTTCTCGGCGGTGTCGTCCGGCGCGCCCATGGTGATCATCGGCACCTCGGTCATGCCGTACCCGTGGGTGAGCTGGCAGCCCATCTCCCGTACGACCGCGTGATAGATCTCCGGCGGCTTCGGCGCCCCGCCGCCCGCGAGGAGGCGCAGGGTGGGGATGACCTTCTCGCCGGGCGCCAGCTTGCGCTGCTCGGCGAGGAACATCGAGTAGAACGCGGTCGAACCGCCCGCCACCGTCACGCCGTGCCGCCGGTAGCCGTCGAGCGCGTCCGGCAGTGCGAAGTGCTCGAACATCACCGCCGGGAAGCCGTACAGCAGGAGCATCACCGTGTAGTCGGGCCCGGCGATGTGCGCGAAGGGGAACGCCATCGAGCCGATGTCGTCCGCCGAGAGATGCAGCGCGTGCGCGAGGCACGAGCCGCCCGCTATCAGTGAACGGTCCGTGTGCAGCACGCCCTTGGGGTCGGACGTCGTGCCCGATGTCCAGTAGATCCAGCGCACGGACGTGCCGTCGGAGGGCGGCGCGGGCAGCACGGAAGGGTCGGCGTCCGGCAGATCGTCGTACGCGTACGCCTCGAAGACGCCCCGCGCGCCGAGCCGTCGCGCCATCTCCGTGTGGTCGAAGCCGCGCCACATCCCGGGAACGGCGAAGAACTCCGCCTTCGACTCCCGTAGCGCGAAGCCGACTTCGCGGTCGCGGTAGAAGGGGATGACCGGCGACTGGACCGCGCCGATGCGGGCGAGCGCGAAGGAGAGCAGGGCGGTCTCGATGCGGGTGGGCAGCTGCCAGGCCACGACGGTGCCGGGGCGCACGCCCATTTCGTAGAGCCCCGCGGCCACCCGTTCGGTGCGGTCGCGCAGCTCGCCGAAGGTCAGCGTCCGGTCGTCGGCCGGATCGGCCGCGGCCTGGATGAGGACGGGTACGTCGGGGGTGAGCCGGGCGCGGCGCTCGATGAGCTCCCAGAGGGTGCGGGACGCTCCCAGTTCGTACGCGGTCTCGTTCTCCGAGGTCCTCATGCGATCCCCTCATGGCGGCCCTGAACTGACGGGGAGTCAGATCGTGCGGAGAGCGTAAGCCTCACCGCCTTGTCGGTCCAGAGGTGCGCGGCTAGCCTGCCATCTGACGGGTCATCAGGTAGCCCGGAGGGACCGGAGAGATGACCGGAGGAGACACCATGACCGAGCTTCCTCGGATCGTCAGCGTCGACGACCATGTGATCGAGCCCGCGCATCTCTTCGACACCTGGCTGCCCGCCAAGTACCGCGACCGCGGCCCCAAGCCCCTGACGGCCGGTATCGGCGAACGCGGCAACGCGATCCGCATGCTGGGCCTGGACCTGGACAAGCGGGCCTGACGTGGACCTCACGTACACGGAGGAGGAGGAATCCTTCCGGGCGGGCCTGCGCGAGTGGCTGGCCCGGACGCTCCCCCAACTGCCGCCGCGGCCCGACCCGTTGGACTGGCCGGGGCGCCGCGCGTACGACATGGGGTGGCAGCGCAGGCTGTACGACGCCGGATACGCGGGCCTGCACTGGCCCGTCGACGCGGGCGGCCGGGGGGCCACTCCCACCCAGCACCTCATCTTCCTGGAGGAGACGGAGAAGGCGGGCGCGCCCTACGTAGGGGCGAACTTCGTCGGCCTGCTGCACGCCGGGCCGACCATCGCATCCGAGGGGACGGCCGAACAGCGCGCCCGGTGGCTGCCGCCGGTCCTGCGCGGCGACGAGGTGTGGTGCCAGGGGTTCAGCGAACCGGACGCCGGCTCTGACCTCGCGTCGCTGCGCACGCGCGCGTGGCGGGACGGCGACGACTACGTGGTGAGCGGGTCCAAGATCTGGACCTCGCACGCGGAGGTCGCCGACTGGTGCGAGCTCCTCGTGCGTACGACACCGGTGAGCGAGGACGTGCCCAAGCACCGCGGCATCTCGTGGCTCGCGATGCCGATGGACGGCCCCGGGATCACGGTCCGTCCGCTGCGCACGCTCGCGGGATCGACGGAGTTCGCCGAGGTGTTCCTCGACGAGGTGCGGGTGCCGGTCGCCAACCGCGTCGGCGCGGAGAACGACGGTTGGCGCGTGACCATGGTGACGCTGTCGTACGAGCGGGGGACGGCCTTCGTGGGGGAGGTCGTCGCCTGTCGCCGGGTCCTTGGGGATCTCGCCCGCGAGGCCCGCAAGAACGGGCGCTGGGACGACGCGGTGCTTCGGCGCAGGCTCGGCAGGCTGAGCGCCGAGTTCGGCGCCCTGTGGCGGCTCACGCAGTGGAACGTGAGCGAGTCGCAGCGGGCGGGCAGCGGGGTGCCGGGGGTCGGCGGTTCCGTCTTCAAGCTGCGGTACTCGCACGCCCGTCAGGAGCTGTACGAGGCGGCGGGCGAGGTCCTTGGGGCGGGCGCGCTCGACCTGGGCCACGAGTGGACCCTCGACCGGCTCTCCTCCCTCTCGTACACGATCGCCGCCGGGACCTCGCAGATCCAGCAGAACATCGTGGCCGAGCGGATCCTCGGCCTCCCGAAGGGGCGGTGAGGGGCCGGATGGACTTCCAACTCACGGAGGACCAGCGGGCGTTGAAGGCCGGGGTGCGGGAGCTCCTGGAGGGGCGGTTCGATGGAGCCGCCCTGCGGGACGCGGCGGACTCCGCGGCTCCCTCGCTGGACCGGGCCCTGTGGCGGGAGCTCGGGGACGCCGGGTTCTTCTCGCTGCGGGTGCCGGAGGAGGAGGGCGGGGTCGGACTGGGGATCCCGGAGGCCGTGTTGGCCTTCGAGGAGGCGGGGCGGGTACTGCTTCCCGGGCCGCTGGTGGCCACGTTCCTCGCGGCTCGGGACGTCACGGGCGCGGCGCAGGGGGCGACCGTGGTGACGGCTGTCTCCGGCGTCTCCGGCGTCTCTGGTGCCTCCGGTGGGCTCGTTCCCTGGCTGGACGAGGCGGATGTGGTCCGGGGGGACGTCTCCGGTGCTGTTCCGCTCCGGTCCGTCGACCCGCTGACGCCGCTGCACCGGGTGACCGGCGGCGCGGGCGAGGGCGGGGCGGCGGCCTCGGAGGCGGACCTGCTGATCGCCGCCGAGCAGCTCGGCAGCGCAGGGAAGACCTGCGAGACGGCCGTCCGGTACGCCAGGGAACGTACGCAATTCGGGCAGGCCATCGGGGCCTTCCAGGCCGTGAAGCACCTCTGCGCGCAGATGCTCGTCCGCGCCGAGGTCGCCCGCGCCGCCGTGTACGCCGCGTCCGTCACCGGTGACGGAGCGGAGATGACGGGCGCCAAGCTGCTCGCCGACGAGGCGGCGGTGCGCAACGCGCGGGACTGCCTGCAGGTGCACGGCGGCATGGGGTTCACCTGGGAAGCCGATGTGCATCTGCATCTGAAGCGGGCCTGGGTGCGGGCAGGCCTCGGGAAGTCGGCGGCTCGCGCGGAGGAGGAGCTGGCGGCGGCGCTGTGAGACCCGCGGTGAGGCCCGCGGTGAGATGCCGCTGAATTGACCTGTGGCCGATGTGCGGAGAGTGATCGACTTGTGGAGTCCCCGAAGTGGGGGGAGGCTACTGAGCGTCGATACCGGGTTGTGTCCTAGGCGTGACTCGTCACGGCACGGAGTCGGGCTTCCGCTCCGGTACCTTGTGTGAGATGCGAGTGGTTCTGAGGCCGAGCCATGCCGGTGTTGCCCCTGAGGCGGCGCCGGACCCGGCAATGCGTGCCGTTCGCAGTGCAGGAAGGGGCTGTATGCCCGCCTGTTCGACCCCCCGCAGCGCGCGTCGCACAGTATGCCGCACGCGTACTCCTTCGCGCTGGAATATGCCTGAAGCGCTTGTTGGGGTGACTGAACGTCAACCATGCTGTCTCTCAAGGGGATCACGTTCCGTGACCCCGTGGAGTCGCGAGGCGATGTGTCCGCCGGTTCGGATGGTGTGAGCGGTGCAGGTGCTTCAAGTTCAGCTGGAGGTCAGGCCCGACCCCGCCGAGGTGGGTCGGGCCCGAAGGTGGGCGCGTTCGCGGCTCGCCGGTTCCGGGATAGGGGTCGATGAGCCACTGGCCGAGACACTGATCCTGCTGATCTCGGAGCTGGTCACCAACGCGGTGGTGCACACCGGCTGTCCGGCCGTACTGCGCATGCGACTCCCTGACGCCCCCGATGTCGCCGAGGAAGCCGCGGGGATCGCGGGTCCCGCGGGAACCACGGGAACCACGGGATCGGGTCCGGGGACGGTCCGGGTCGAGGTCGCCGACTCCAGCGCGCGCCCGCCGAGGCCGCGGCACGCGGACGGCGAGGAGACCAATGGCCGGGGCCTCGAACTCGTCGACGGCCTCGCCGACCGCTGGGGCTGGCAGACCGAAGGCGCGGGCAAGAGCATCTGGTGCGAGGTGGACCGGTGCGAACCGGGGGTCGAGGCGGTCGCGTTCAACGGGACGACGTACGAGGACGTCGCGTACGAGGCGGTCTGAGCCACCGCACATCGGCACCGGGCGCCCGTATGCGCCGTCACGTGCCACGGTGCGCGGCCGTGCGCGGTCGGCGCAAAAGCGGCATAATTCATTAATCACCGGACGGGTGTTGACGTACCGTGTCCGATTGATCACGCTTGTGTGCAGCGATTCGCCGCGAGGGGACGTCGAGGGACGGTGGTCTTTGGGCCCGGTCCTCGGCGAGATGTGGGTCGCCGTTCGGCGCCGGTCCCTTCGTGGCCGCAGAGGGCAGGACTTGCGCGCCGGAGCCGGATGGCGGCGCGTGCGGCAACGCGCTCGGGGCGGGAGCCGGGGCGCCGCCATCCGAGGGCTCACAGCACAGCGACCGGGGCCACCGGCGTTCCCGTGCCGCCGATGAACGGCTCGGGCATCGCGGAGAGCAGGAAGCTGTAGCGGGAAACTTCTGCACAGGCTGTGGACAACTTTTCCAGATCCCAGTTCTGACCCTGCAACATCCCCATTTCGACCAGATCGAGCGCGTGCACGGGCAGCCAGAGGTTCTCGATCTCGGGCGGGAAGATCTCGAAGGTCAGGGTGTCGTTGGCGACCGCCGCGACATCCCGTGCGTGGAACCACTCAGGGGTGCGGACCGAGAGGCCGGGGGACGGATAGCCGTACGCGTGCTTGTCGCCCGCCAGGTAGGTCTGGATCTGTCCGGTGCGTACGAGGACGATGTCGCCGGCGCGGACGGTGAGCCCAGCGAACTCCTCGGCCTCGGCGAGGTCTTCGGGGGTGACCGCGTGGTCGCCGGGCAGCCGGTCGACGCCCTTGGCGCGGGCGACGTCGAGCAGGACGCCACGCGAGACGAGGTGCGGCACCTTGTCGATGCCGCTGAACTGGGCGCCGGTGTGGGCGGTGATGGTGTCCGCGGGGCGGCCGTTGTAGATCTTTCCCGAGTGTGAGGCGTGGGTGAGCGCGTCCCAGTGGGTGGCCGCCTGCAGGCCCATCGTGACCGCGTCGTCGCTGGTGGCGACCGTGCCGGGGCCGAAGAGCTCCTGGTTGATCTGCGCCATCGTGTGGAAGGGGTTGATCCGGCCGGGTATCAGGCCCGTCTGGACGCCGTCCTCCTTGAGGGGCAGCGCGAGCGGGATGCGCCTGCCGGAGCGAATGGTGGCGGCGGCCTCGCGGACGACCTCGTCGGTGATGAGGTTGAGCGTGCCGATCTCGTCGTCGGAACCCCAACGGCCCCAGTTGTTCACGCGTTTGGCGATGTCGTAGAACTCGGGCGGCAGGGCGGAGGCGGCGGTGCCGGTGGATGTCGCTTTTGCGGATGCCGAGTCTGACATGGGTCCTCCCCGGGGCTTGTCTTCAGGTATCTGACGGGTCATAGAATCTAACGGTCCGTCAGAAACCGCGGGAAGGGGCCGGACGTGGGGAACTTCTTGGCAGGCAAGGTGGTGGCCGTGACCGGCGCCGGGCGCGGCATCGGCAAGGCGGTCGCGCTCGCCGCGGCGGCCGAGGGGGCGAAGGTCGTCGTGAACGACTACGGCGTCTCCATGGAGGGCGCCGAACCGACCAGTGAGATAGCGGACGGCGTGGTCAAGGAGATCCAGGCGGCGGGCGGCGAGGCCGTCGCCGTCGCCGACGACATCTCGACCATGGCGGGCGGTCAGCGGATCGTGGACATCGCGCTCGCCGAGTACGGGCGCATCGACGGCGTGGTGTGCGTCGCCGGGATCCTGCGCGAGCGGATGCTCTTCAACATGTCCGAGCAGGAGTGGGACCCGGTGGTCGCCACGCACCTGAAGGGCACGTTCACCGTTTTCCGGGCCGCCTCGGCGGTCATGCGCAAGCAGGGCACGGGGACGCTGATCGGCTTCACCAGCGGCAACCACCAGGGGTCGGTCGCCCAGGCCAACTACAGCGCGGCCAAGGGCGGGATCATCTCGCTGGTGCGGAGCGCGGCGCTCGGCCTGAACAAGTACGGGGTGACCGCCAACGCGGTCGCGCCGGTGGCCAGGACCCGGATGTCCGCCAACGTGCCCATGGAGCTGAAGGAGATCGGGGAGCCGGAGGACGTGGCGGCGCTCGTCACGTATCTGCTGAGCGACCGGGCCCGGGAGGAGAAGATCACCGGGCAGGTCTATACGGTCGCGGGGCCGAAGATCGCGGTGTGGGCCCAGCCGCGGGAGCTGCGGGCCGGGTACGTCGAGGGCGGCTGGACCCCGGAGAAGATCGCCGACTTCCTGCCGGGGACGGTGGGGGTCGACCCGATGCCGATGCTGGCCCAGCTGGAGGCGATGGCGAAGGCTGCTGCCGCCAAAGACCGGCCGAACCGGCCGAACCGGCCGAACGCGTAGGCGGGGCGGTGGAGTTCGGATTCGGGGTCGAGGACGAGGAGTTCCGTGCGGAGGCGCGGGCCTGGCTCGGCGAGCACCTGACGGGGGTGTTCGCCGGGGCGGCGGGGTGGGGCGGGCCCGGCAGTGAGCACGAGGGCTCGGCGGAACGGCGGGCCTGGGAGCGGGAGTTGGGGCGGGGTGGGTGGATCGGGCTTGGGTGGGACTCGGGCTCAGGTGTGGGGGTGGGTGTGGGTGCTTATGGGAATCGGCGGGCGACGCTTACCCAGCAGGTGGTGTGGGCCGAGGAGTACGCGCGGGTGCGGGCGCCCGGACGGTACGGCCACATCGGCGAGAACCTGCTGGCCCCGACGCTCCTCGCCCACGGCACGCGGGAGCAGCAAGACGAGTTCCTGCCGCCCATCGCGCGCGGGGAGGCGCTGTGGTGTCAGGGGTACAGCGAGCCCGGAGCCGGGTCGGACCTGGCGGGGCTGCGGACGGCGGCGGTGCGGGACGGTGACGTATACCGCGTCACCGGGCAGAAGATCTGGACGTCGCTCGCGCACGAGGCGGACTGGTGCTTTGTGCTCGCGCGGACGGAGGCGGGGTCTCGTGGGCACCGGGGGATCTCGTTCCTGCTGGTGCCGATGGATCAGCCCGGGCGTATCGAAGTGCGGCCCATACGGCAGTTGACGGGGACGAGCGAGTTCAACGAAGTCTTCTTCGACGGGGCGGTCGCGCGCGCCGCGCATGTGGTGGGTGGTGCCGGGAACGGGTGGCGGGTCGCCATGGGGCTGCTCGGGTTCGAGCGGGGGGTCTCCACGCTCGTGCAGCAGATCGGGTTCGCGGAGGAGCTGGGGGGTGTTGTCCGGGAGGCGGTCTCCTCTGGGGCGGTGGCCGATCCCGTGTTGCGGGACCGGCTTGTGCGGCAGTGGGCTGAGCTGAAGGTCATGCGGTGGAACGCGCTGCGTACGTTGGGTGGCTCGGGTGGCTCGGGTGGCTCGGGTGGCTCGGGTGGGGGCGCGGGGGCGTCGAGTGTGGCCAAGCTGCTGTGGGGTGGTTGGCATCAGCGGCTGGGGGAGCTGGCCATGGGGGTGCGGGGGGCTGCGGGGGCTGTTGGTCCGGTGGACTGGAGCGAAGGTGCTCCGTACGAACTCGATGCTCTGCAGCGGCTTTTCCTCTTCACGCGGGCCGACACCATCTACGGCGGCTCGGACGAGATTCAGCGGAACATCATCGCCGAGCGTGTGCTCGGCCTGCCGAGGGAGGCGAAGGCGCGATGAGGGGTGTCGTTTTCGACAGGAGCAGGGCCGAGGGGAGCCGGGTCGAGGTCGTCGACGACCTGGAGATACGGGATCCGGGGCCGGGGGAGGTGCTGGTCGCCGTCAAGGCCGCGGGCCTGTGCCACAGCGATCTGTCGGTGATCGACGGGACCATTCCCTTCCCCTCGCCGGTGGTGCTCGGGCACGAAGGGGCGGGGGTGGTGGAGGCGGTCGGTGCGGGGGTGACGCATGTGGCGGCCGGTGATCACGTGGCGCTTTCGACCATTGCGAGCTGCGGGGTCTGCGGGGAGTGCAACCGGGGGCGGCCGACGATGTGCCGGCGGGCCATCGGGATGCCGGAGCAGCCGTTCTCGCGGGGCGGGAAGCCGATCTATCAGTTCGCGGCGAACTCCGCGTTCGCGGAACGCACGGTGGTGAAGGCCGTGCAGGCCGTGAAGATCCCGGAGGACATTCCGCTGACGTCGGCCGCGTTGATCGGGTGCGGGGTGGTGACGGGGGTCGGTGCCGCGTTGAACCGCGCGAAGGTGGACCGCGGGGACAGTGTGGTGGTGATCGGGACCGGGGGCATCGGGCTGAATGTGCTGCAGGGGGCGAGGATCGCCGGGGCGACGCGGATCGTGGCGGTGGACGCGAACCCCGAGAAGGAGGGGGTGGCGCGGCAGTTCGGGGCCACGCACTTCTATTTGTCGGCGGAGGCGGAGGGTGTGCGGGAGCTGTTGCCGACTGGGGCGGATCACGTATTCGAGTGCGTGGGTCGGGTCGAACTGATCCGCCAGGCTATCGATCTGCTGGACCGGCACGGTCAGGCGGTGCTCCTTGGGGTGCCGCCGGCCACGGCCGAGGCGTCGTTCCTGGTGTCGTCACTGTTCCTGGACAAGTCGATCCTGGGCTGCCGGTACGGGTCGGCGCGCCCGCAGAGGGACTTCGCGCTGTACGCGGAGCTGTACCGGGAGGGACGGCTCCTCCTCGACGAACTGGTGACGGAGACGTACCCGGTGGAGGACTTCGCGAAGGCGGTGGGGGATGCGGAGGCGGGGCGGGTGGCGCGGGGGGTGTTGACGTTCTGATGCGGGGTGCGGGGGCGTGTCTGTCTGTGGGGGCGGGGCCGCGCCGGTATGTCCGTCCTCGCTATCGTCCGGTGGCCGCAGGGCTACTTCGGCCCCGGAGCGCCGCGAACCGTGCTCCGGGCGGACATACCGCCACGTCCCCTTGCGTGCATTGTCGGGGGCGGCGCGTGTCCGTCGGTGGGTACGGTGCCGCGCCGGTATGTCCGTCCTCGCTATCGTCCGGTGACCGCGGGGCTACTTCGGCCCCGCAGCGCCAGGAACCGTGCTCCGGGCGGACATACCGCCACGTCCCCTCGCGTGCGCTGCCGACCGCGGGTGCGTCGCATCCCCGCTGACGACCACTGACCCACCCCGGCTTGTACGAGTCGCCCCGCTTGTACGTCCCGCACCCACCCTTGCTTGTACGTCCCGCACCCACCCTTGCTTGTACGTCCCGCACCCACCCTTGCTTGTACGTCCCGCACCCACCCTTGCCTGCACGTCCCCCACCCCCCCCGTGCAACTCCCCACCCACCCCCCCGTGTAGATCACCCACTCACCCACCGGAAACCCCCCACCCACCCTTGTCGCCGCGGGGTAATCGGGTGGGTGGGCGGGAGAGTTTGTTCGTTCAGGGTGGATGCGGGGTGAACGGGTGGGTGGGTGGGAGAGGTTGGGCGGCAGCCGGGGGTGCCTCGGTTATGGGTGGCGGGTGAAGGTTCGGCGGTAGGTGGTGGGGGTTACGCCCAGAGCTGCCTGCAAGTGCGCCCGCATGGATTGGGGTGTGCCGAAGCCTGCGGCTCGGGCGACCTGGTCGACGGAGAGGTCGCTGGACTCCAGGAGGTGGCGGGCCCGCTCGACCCGCTGCTGCGCGAGCCACTGGCCGGGGCTGATCCCCACCTCCTCGCGGAAACGGCGCGTGAAGGTGCGTACGGACATGGACTCCTGATCCGCCATGTCGCGGAGTTGGATCGGCTCGTGGAGGCGGGCAAGGGCCCAGGACCGCGCCGATGTCGTGGTCGCGAACTGGGGCTCCGGGACGGGGCGTTCGATGTACTGGGCCTGGCCGCCGTCCCGGTGCGGAGGCACCACCGTACGGCGCGCGACATCGTTGGCGACCGCCGATCCGTGGTCGCTGCGTACGACATGGAGGCAGAGGTCGATGCCCGCCGCCACACCCGCCGATGTGAGGACGTCTCCGTCGTCGATGAACAGCACCTCCGCGTCCACCGTGATCCGCGGGAAGAGGTGCTGGAAGTGCGCGGCCGACGACCAGTGCGTCGTCGCGGTGCGGCCGTCGAGGTAGCCCGCCGCCGCGAGGACGTAGCCGCCCGTGCAGATGGAGATCAGGCGCGCGCCCGGTCTGATGTGGGCGAGGGCCGAGGACAGCTCTTCGGTCAGGCGGCCCTCCTCGTAGACCGGGCCCAGTTCGTACGACGCCGGGACGACGACGGTGTCCGCAGTGGCCAGGCACTCCGGGCCGTTCTCCACGAGGATCGCGAAGTCGGCGTCTGTGCGCACCGGGCCCGGAGGGCGGACGGAGGCGGTCACGACCTCGTACAGAAGCTCGCCGTCGGCGGTTCTCGCGCGGCCGAAGATCCGCTGCGGGATGCCGAGTTCGAAGGGGATGACGCCGTCAAGGGCCAGGACCACCACGCGGTGACGGGTGGTCGGCGTCGTCCTCGGGGTGGAGCCGGTCGCTGAGGCCATGGCCCGATCCTAGCTAATGTTGTCTTTTGGGCCACTCGTTTGGGCATGGGGAGATCCCGATGCTGGTTGTCGTGACCCAGACAGACGTGAATCAGGCGGTCGAGCCGCCCCTGGAGGCGCCGAGGCGGCGTCGCCGCATCCACCGGGCGTGGTTCGTCGCCGCCGTGACCTTCGTGACGATCATCGGTGCCGCGGCGTTCCGGTCCCTGCCGGGCCTGCTCATCGATCCGCTGCACGAGGAGTTCGACTGGTCGCGCGGCACGATCGGCCTCGCCGTCTCCATCAATCTCGCGCTCTACGGGCTCACCGCGCCGTTCGCCGCCGCGCTGATGGACCGCTTCGGCATCCGGAGGGTGGTGGCCGTCGCTCTCGTCGTGATCGCGTTGGGGTCCGGGCTCACCGTGTGGATGGAGTCCGCCTGGCAGCTGCTGCTGTGCTGGGGGCTGCTCGTCGGGCTCGGCTCGGGGTCCATGGCGCTCGCCTTCGCCGCCACCGTCACCAACCGCTGGTTCACCACCCGGCGCGGACTCGTCACCGGCATCCTGACGGCGGCCTCCGCCTCCGGGCAGCTGATCTTCCTGCCGGTGCTCTCCTGGATGGTGGAGACGTACAAGTGGCGGCCCGCCGCGGTGACCGTCGCCCTGGCGGCGCTCGTCGTCGTCCCGTTCGTGTGGCTGCTGCTGCGCGACCACCCGGCGGACGTGGGCCTGAAGCCGTACGGCTCCGAGGAGTTCGTGGAGAAGCCGCCGCCCGCCACGGGCGCCGCGCGGCGCGCGGTCACCGTGCTCTTCAAGGCGGCCCGCACCGGCCCGTTCTGGCTGCTCGCCGGGACCTTCGCCATCTGCGGCGCCTCGACGAACGGGCTCATCCAGACGCACTTCGTGCCCGCCGCGCACGACGAACACATGCCGGTCAGGGTGGCCGCCTCGCTGCTCGCCGTCATCGGCGTCTTCGACGTCGTGGGCACGATCGCGTCCGGCTGGTTCACGGACCGCTACGACGCAAGACGGCTGCTCGCCATCTACTACGCGCTGCGCGGCGTCTCGCTGCTCTTCCTGCCGCTGCTGCTCGACGCGGCCGTGCACCCACCGATGATCTTCTTCATCGTCTTCTACGGCCTCGACTGGGTGGCGACCGTACCGCCGACCATGGCCCTCTGCCGCGAGCAGTACGGCGATGACAGCGCCATCGTCTTCGGCTGGGTGCTCGCATCGCACCAGGTGGGTGCCGCGCTGGTGGCCGTCATCGGCGGTGTCGTGCGGGACACCTTCGGGTCGTACGACGTGATGTGGATCGCCTCGGGGGCGCTGTGCGCGGCGGCGGCGCTGATGGCTCTGGTCATCCGGAGGGTCGGTGACGAGGAGACCGTCAGGTAGCGAACCTGCCGAACTTGCCCCGGTGGAAGAGGAGCGGTTCGCCGTCGTCGGTGGCGCCCAGGGCGTCCACGCGGCCGACCACGATCAGGTGGTCGCCCCCGGTGTGC
Organism: Streptomyces rectiviolaceus; assembly: GCF_039533825.1. Classification (NCBI taxonomy): domain Bacteria; kingdom Bacillati; phylum Actinomycetota; class Actinomycetes; order Kitasatosporales; family Streptomycetaceae; genus Streptomyces; species Streptomyces rectiviolaceus. The sequence continues at coordinate 13,115 of NZ_BAAAUG010000058.1, read as the reverse complement.
ACCGCCTGGATCGTGCAGTCGATCCAGGCCGGTACGCCGGCCAGGCGGGGTGAGCCGGTGACGGGCGCGGCGTCGTACACGACACCGGCGAACTTGTCGGCGCCGCTCACCGCGAAGCCGCGGCACAGCGCGCCCTGGTCGGCGCCCAGGACGTTGACGCAGAAGACGCCCGCGCGCGCGATGCGCGGCCACGTCGTCGACGTACGCGCGACCATGAAGGAGACCAGGGGCGGGTCGAGGGAGAGCGAGGAGAAGGACTGGCAGGCGAACCCGGCCGGGGCTTCCTCGCCTTCGGACGCCGGTGCCGTCACCACGGTCACGCCGGTCGCGAAGTTCCCAAGGACCCGGCGGAACTCGCCCGCGTCAAGCGGCGCCCGCTCGTCCTCACCGACCGCCCGCAGCTGCGGGCGCGGAAGGGCTTCGACCGGGCCGGTGGTGGTCGGAGCGCCGACCGACCTGAGGTATCGGACGGCCGTGGCCGCCATCCCTGCATGTCCCATCACATCAACCATTGAAGCTGACGGGGCGTCAGATTGGAAGGGTGCGGAGGCAACAGGCCGACCGTCAACAGGTCGGCCGTCAGCGGCCCTCGTACGAAGGTGAACGGCGCTCCACGAAGCTGGCCACGCCCTCGTTCGCGTCCGCCGTCGTCATGTTGATCTCCTGCGCCGCGGCCTCCGCGGCGAAGGCCGCCGCGCGGTCCGATTCGAGGGACGCGTTGACCAGTTGCTTGGTCATGGCGATGGCGCGGGTCGGCCCGGCGGCAAGGCGTTCCGCCCAGGCGCGGGCCGTCTTCTCCAGTTCGTCGGCGGGTACGACGCGATTGACGAGCCCGAGCCGTTCGGCGTCCGCGGCCGGCACGGAGTCCCCGAAGAACATCAGCTCCTTGGCCCGCTGCGGCCCGATGAGGCGCGGCAGCAGATAGGCCCCGCCACCGTCCGGCACCAGGCCCCTGCGCACGAACACCTCGATGAACTTGGCCTGTTCGGCGGCGATGACGAGATCGCAGGCGAGCGCGAGATGCGCGCCGATCCCGGCAGCGGTCCCGTTCACCGCGGCGATCACCGGCTTCTCGCAGTCCAGGACGGCGGCGATCAGGCGCTGGGCGCCGAGCTTGATCGTGCGGGCCACGTCGCCGGGAACGCGCTCGGCGGTGGCGGGGGCTCCGCGCAGGTCGGCGCCCGCGCAGAAACCCTTGCCGGACGCGGTGATCACGACGGCGCGGATGCCGGGGTCGGCTGAGGCTTCGGCGAGCAGCGATATGACGCGTTCGCGCTGGTCCCAGGTGACGGCGTTCATGGCTTCGGGCCGATTGAGGGTGATCCACGAGACGGCGTTGTCAGTGGCGTGGAGTACCAATGAGTCGAGGGGATCAGTTCCGGCTTCGGGGGAGGGTGTCATGCGGCTGCGCACTCCATTTCGCTGCGGGGTACTCGGGTGGGTGGGCGGGAGAGATTCGCCGCGAAGCGGCGTCTTGAAAACCAACTCACCGGCAGACGGCCAAGGCATCCAGCGCAACCGCCCCCTGCCCCCGGGGCAACACCATCAGGGGGTTGATATCCAGCTCCGCCAGCTCATCACCAAGCTCAAGAGCCATCCTCTGCACCCGCAGCACGACCTCGACGAGCGCGTCGACGTCAGCGGGAGGCGCCCCCCGAACCCCGTCAAGCAACGCACGCCCCCGCAGCTCGGAGAGCATCGCCAGCGCCTGATCCTCCCCGAAGGGCGGCACCCGCACGGCCACGTCCCGCAGGACCTCGACAAGCACACCGCCGAGCCCGACAGTCACCGTCGGCCCGAACAGCTCGTCCTGGGTGACCCCGACCACCATCTCGACGCCCCGCTCCACCATCTGGCAGACCAGTACGCCGTCCAGCGCGATCCCTTCGTACCGGGCGATGTCGGTCAGCTCCCGATAGGCGTCACGCACCTGACTGGCCGAGGTCAACCCGACCTTCACCAGGCCCAGTTCACTCTTGTGGGCAAGCCGCGCCCCGGACGCCTTCATCACCACGGGATAGCCGACGAGCCCGGCCGCCCGCACGGCAGCCGCCGCACTGGTCACCAACTGCTCGCGCGGTACGCGAATCCCGTACGCGCGCAGCAACTGCTTCGCCGCGTGCTCGCTCAGCTGCTGGCCGGACCGCATCAGGGCCTGGGCCTTGCGGAAGGACGGCGAGGCCGTGCGGGGCGCATCGGCGAAGGGGGAGCGGTAGCGGGTCGTGAACCGGTGGTGGTCCAGATAGGCGCGCACCGCCGTGATGCAGTTGGCGAAGGTGCGGAAGGTGGCCACGCGCGACGAGCCGAGCAGTGTCGTGCGGTAGGCATCCTCGGTGCCGACGGGCGAGCCCCACACCACGCACACCAGCTTGTCCGTCTGCTCCGCCGCGTCCACCAGGTCCTGCGCCAGCTTGTCGCTCATCGGGGGGAAGGGACCGGTGATGGGGCAGATCAGCACCCCCACCTCCGGATCGTCCAGGATCGCGTCGATGATCTTCCGGCCGCGCCAGTCGCCCACCGGATGGCCGCCGTTGTCGACGGGATTGGCGACGTTCAGGTAGTCCGGTATCCACTGGTGCAGTTCCGCCTGCTTGGTGTCCGAGAGGGCGGGGAGCCGCAGCCCCGCCTCGGTCGCCAGGTCCGAGAAGTGCGCGCCCGTGCCGCCCGAGATCGAATAGACGACGACGCCCTCGGCCCGCGGCGGCCTCGCGCGCGCCAACAGGGCGGAGGTGTCCTGGAGTTCGTCGAGCCCGTCCACGCGGATCACGCCGTACTGCCGCATCGCCGCGTCGACGACCGTGTCGGCGCCGGTGAGCTTGCCGGTATGTGAGGCGGCCATGCGGGCGCCGGTCTCGGTGCGGCCGACCTTGACCGCGACGACGGGCACACCGCGCTGGGCGGCGCGGTCGGCGGCGAGCAGGAAGGAGCGGCCGTCCTTGAGCCCCTCGACGTAACAGGCGATGGCTCCGACCTCGGGGCGTTCGGCGAAGTAGGAGATGAAGTCGGAGGTCTCCAGGTCTGCTTCGTTGCCGGTGGGCGCCCAGTGCGAGAGGCGTACGCCGATCTCCTGCATCGTGAAGACGGGGCGGCCCTGGTGGCCGGACTGGGTGATCAGGGCGATCGCCGGTCCTTCGAGGTCGTCGCGGAACTTCTCGAAGGCGTTGAGGTTGGTGTTGGGCCCGAGCAGCCGTAGCCCCGAGCGCTCCACGGCGGCGGCCAGACGGGCCTGGGCCGCCGCGCCCTCCTCGCCGGTCTCGGCGAATCCGGAGGCGAAGGCGACGGCGAACTTCACCTTGGACTCGGCCAGTTCCTCGATCACGGGAAGGGGGTCACTGACGAGGAGTACGGCCAGATCGACCTGTTCCGGCAGGTCCGCGACGGAGGGGAAGCAGGGTGTGCCGAAGACGGACTGCCGGGTGGGGTGCACGGGGTGCAGCCGGGCGCCGCACCGCTCGGCCCAGTCCATGAGCTGGCGCGTGATGCCGGTGTTCGGCCGCCCATCGGCGTCCGAAGCGCCGATGACGGCGACGGACTCGGGGCGGAAGAACCGGTCCAGGTCCGGTACGTCGGCGTACAGGGGGCGTCCGCTGACGTCCAGGTCGTCCGCCGTGGCGGCCTGTCCGTGGACGGCGGGTGCCGGGGCTTCGCCGCAGGCCACGACACGCGCGCGGCGGGGGTCGGTGGTGAAGGTGCCGTAAGTCGATCCAAGCATCGGTCCGCCCCGCTCCTGTGTGACAGCAACTCAACTGACGCTCAGTCAGATTACTGAACTGACGCTGTGTCAGGAACAGTGCTGCACGAAGAGTTGGGGCGGCCCTTTAGCCGTACCCAGGTGCCCTGGGGGGCTACTCCCCCTCCGGGGGCGGGGGTGCCGGGAGGGGGCAGTATCGGCCACTGGGGGTTTTGTGAAGGGTTGTGGGGTGGGTGCGGGGCCGTTCTGGCTGGTCGCGCAGTTCCCCGCGCCCCTTTGGGGCGCTCCCCCGGGCTCAGCGGCCCGCCACCGCCTTCGCGATCTTCTCCGCGTCCCGTGCCATCTCGCGCAGCATTCCGCTGATGGGGTTCGTGAACCCGGTGAAATAGAGGTCGGGGGCCGACTTCGAGGTGCGGGCGCCGCGGACGAGCGGGGTGCCCTTCTCGTCGAGTACGCCGAGGTCGCCGATGAGCGGTTCCAGGGCGCGGCGGTAGCCCGTGGCCGCGATGACCACGTCGGGGCCGATCAGCGTGCCGTCGGCCAGGACGACCTTGCCGTCCTCGAAGGACTGGACGGCCGCGACCGGTTCGACCCGCCCCTTGCGCACCGCGTCGATCAGGCCCACGTCCTGCACCGGGATCGCGCCCTCGTTGACCCGGGAGTACAGGCCCGTGCCGGGGCGGGGCAGCCCCTGTGCGGACAGGTCGGGGACGCTCACCTTGGCGAGCGGGCCCGCGAGACGGTCCACGAGCGGGACGGGCAGCCTGCGGCAGAGGATGCCCGTGCGCTGCGCGGGCCAGCCCGCCGTGGAGCGGCGGACGATGTGCGGCGGGGTGCGCACCGCGAGGCGGACGCGGGCGGCGCCGCCATCGACGAGGTCGACGGCGATCTCGGCGCCGGTGTTGCCGACGCCCACGACCAGGACGTCCTTGCCCTCGTAGGGGCGCGGGTCGCGGTAGTCGCTCGCGTGCAGGAGCTCGCCCGCGTACGTGTCGCGGCCGGGCCAGTCAGGCAGGTGGGGCGTGTGGTTGTAGCCGGTGGCGATCACGACCGCGCTGCCGGTCAACTCCCGGCCGCCGGTGGCGTGCAGCAGCCAGCCGGTGCCGTCGGCCGCGCGCTCGAGGCGGGAGACCTCGACGCCGGTGACGATCTCCAGCTGGTGGAATTCGGCGTACTTCTCCAGGTAGCGGAGCACGTTGTCACGTGACACCCACCGTCCGAAGGAGCGCGGTATCGCGAGGCCGGGCAGTGCGGAGAGGCGGCGCGTCGTGTGCAGCCGCAGGCGGTCGTAGTGCGTGCGCCAGGAGGCGCCGACCCCGTCGGACTTCTCGAGCACGACCGCGCGTACGCCGCGGGCACGCAGCGCGGCCGCGGCGGAGAGCCCGCCGGGTCCGCCGCCGACGACGTACACGGGGCGGTCTTGCTGTGGCGTTTGTGGGGGAGTGGTGTCGGCCATGAACCTGAGAGTAATCACGTGGTCACTTGATGGGGGACGGTCAAGCCCCAAACCGGTTGCGAATTGATCACGGGCGCCTCTTGCGCGCGAGTCGGGCATGCGCTGAACTGACGTACCGTCAGAAAGCTGTAGCCGCAGCCCCGGAGACCCGGAGTGGGAGAGACCGCCGCATGGACACGATCTGGCTCACCGGCGCCGAATGGCTCGCCGTGCTCCGCATAGGCCTCGGCCTGTGGTGGCTGGAGAGCTGGCGGCACAAGGACAAGAAGGGCTGGTTCGAGCGGGGCACGGGGATCGCCTGGGCGGCGGACGTGGCCGGAAAGCACAAGTGGAACGCGGTCCGCAGCGGCTTCACCACGGTGGTCGCGCCCCGCCCCAAGACCATGGCGTACGTCGTCGTCTACGCCGAACTCGCCCTGGGGCTCGGCCTGATCGTCGGCTTCCTGACCCCGATCGCGCTGATCGGCGGCCTGCTGCTCAATCTCCTCTACCTCGTCCTCATGATCCACGACTGGGCCGAGCAGGGGCAGAACGCGATGATGGCGCTGATCTCGCTCGTCGCGCTGTTCGCCATGTCCTGGCAGGCCTGGTCCCTGGACAACGCGATGGGACTGTTCCTGTGAGCACTTCGAGCACCGGGAGCCCGCGCTTCGACCTCCCCGGGCCCGACGCCTTCACCCGCCCCTACTGGGACGCGGCGGCCGAGGGACACCTCCTGATCCGGCGCTGCGGGGGCTGCGGCAAGGCGCACCACTACCCGCGCGAGTTCTGCCCGCACTGCTGGAGCGAGGAGGGCGGCTGGGAGCGGGCGAGCGGCCACGCCACGCTCTACACCTGGTCCGTGGTGCACCGGAACGACCTGCCGCCGTTCGGCTCCCGCGTCCCGTACACAGCGGCGGTCGTCGACCTCGCCGAAGGCCCGCGCATGATGACGGAGATCGTCGACTGCGAGGAGGGCGAGCTGCGGATCGGGATGGCGCTTGAGGTGGCGTTCCGCGAGGCGGGGGACCAGGAGGGGGCGGGTGTGACCGTGCCGGTCTTCCGGCGGGCGTCATAATCCGTTTCTGCCGAGGGCGGGTCGCGGGGGATCATGGCCCATGGCTTCCTCCCCGTCTCCCGGCTGGCAGTTGACCTCCGACCTCGACGAGTTCCACTCCCGCGCGGCGGCCTTCCTGCACTCGGCGCCCGCCCTGCACACCGCGCTGCTCAGCGTCACCGACATGCTGCGTACGCGTGGGCTCCATGTGTACGGGGAGGAAGACCCCCTCTTCGGAATCCGCACCGACGGCGATGGCGCGCACGGTGACGGCGCGCACGGTGACGGCGCCGTGAGCGGTGCCTTCGTGTGGACCCCGCCGCACTTCCTCGCACTGAGCCCGCTCACCGACGACGGCGCCGCCGACGAGCTCGCCGGTGTGCTCGCCGACGCAGGCCTCGAGCCGCCCGGTGTCGGCGCCGAGAGCGCCACCGCAGCCACGTTCGCGACCGCCTGGCAGCGGCGGACGAACGCCACCGCGACCGTCAGCTTCCCCCAGCGGCTGTACCGCCTGGGCACCCTCACCCCACCCGAGCACTCACCGGCCGGCGGCGCGCGCGTCGCCACCGTCGCTGACCGGGCGCTGCTCGCGCGCTGGCACGGGGAGTTCCACGAGGCCATCGGAGAGAAGGGCGCGATGGACGCCGGCGAGTGGGCCGATGCCCGTATCGCCTACGGAGGCGCCACCCTCTGGGAGGCCCCCGACGGCACCCCGGTCGCCATGGCGGGCAACACCCGCCAGGTCGCGGGCCAGGTCCGCATCGCCCCCGTCTACACCCCCACCGGCCTGCGCGGGCGGGGCTACGCGGGCGCGGTCACCGTCGCGGTGAGCCGCGCCGCGCTTGCGACGAGCGCGGACGAGGTGCTGCTCTTCACCGACGTCGACAACCTCACGAGCAACGAGCTTTATCAGCGGATCGGGTTCCGTCCGGTGCGGGACTTCACGCAGTACAGATTTTCCCGCTGACTCTTACGCGGTGACCCTCACGGCCACAGCAATTCCTTGGCCCAGCTCCCGTCCGTCTCCCTCCGGTACCGCAGCCGCACATGCCGGCGTCGCGCGTCGCCCTGGAAGAACTCGACCTCCGCCGGTTCGAGTACGTACAGGGTCCAGCTCGGCGCCGGGGCGTCCGGATCCGCCTGCGCGTGCTCCCAGGCGGCCTGGCTCGCGGCCACCAGGTCCCCGTACGACGGCAGCACTTCGCTCTGCCTGCCGACCAGTGCCGACGCCAGTGCCCCGGGCGAACGGCGTGCGAGGTCGGCGCGGCTCTCGGTGGCGCTCGCCGTCGTGACCCGGCCCCGCACCCGGACCTGGCGGCCCTGCACGGGCCAGTAGAAGCCGAGCGCGGCCTCGGGGCGTGCCGCGAGCTGGCGGCCCTTCGCGCTGCCCGAGTGCGAGCCGAAGTGCCATCCTGCGGCGTCCGCGTCGTGCAGCATCAGCGTCCGTACGTCGGGGCGGCCGGACTCGTCCGCCGTGGCCAGGCTCATCGTGTGCGGCTCCACCTGGCCCGCCTCGGCCACGTCCACGAACCACTGCCAGAACAGGGGGAGCGGGTCGGCGGGGGCCGTCGCCGGGTCGAAGGCGGGCAGTTCCGTGTCCCAGACGCGGAGGGAGCGGAGGAGGGCGCGGCCGTGCGCGGTGTCGTCAGGCCTGGAGTCGGTGTCGGTGTCGGAGTCGTCCATCCGGCGAATCTACGTGAGTTGCCGCCGCGGACGACGGAGAGTCGCCGTCCCGGAAGGTTCCCTCACCCCCGGCCGAGGACCACCGTCCCCGACGAGCAGAACCACCCTCCCGTTCCCGACGCCACCGCCACCTCCGGGAGTCTGCCGCCCGCCTTGCGCACCTGGCGGGCATCGCCTGCCTCGCCGCGCAGCTGTCGTACCGCCTCCACCAGCAGGAAAAGGCCTCGCATTCCCGGGTGTTGGGCCGAGAGGCCGCCGCCGTCCGTGTTCGTCGGCAGTTCGCCGTCCCGCAGCAGGCGGCCCTTCTCCACGAACGCGCCGCCCTCGCCCTTCGCGCAGAAACCCAGGTCCTCCAAGGTCACCAGGGTCATGTAAGTGAAAGCGTCGTAGATCTCCGCCACGTCCACGTCCTCGGGGCGGATCCCCGCCCGCTCGAACGCCAGGCGGCCGCTCACCGCCGCCGGGGAGACCGTGAAGTCCTCCCACTCCGACATCGTCGTGTGCGAGACGTGCTCGCCCGTGCCGAGCACCCAGACCGGTGTCGACGCGCAGTCGGCCACGTACTCCTCCGCCGCGAGGAGCACCGCGCATCCGCCGTCGGACCGTATGCAGCAGTGCAGCTTGGTGAACGGGTCCGCGATCATCGGGCCGCCGAGCACCTCGTCGACCGTGATCGGGTCGCGGTACATCGCGTCGGGGTTGGTCGCGGCGTTCGCCCGTGCCTGGACCGCCACGGAGGCCAGCTGTTCGAGCGTCGTGCCGTACTCGTGCATGTGGCGGCGCGCGGCCATCGCGTACTTGGAGATCAGGGAGTGGCCGTACGGGACCTCGAACTGGAGGGGCCCGCGCGCGCCGAACGACAGGTTCGACGTGCGTCGTCCCGCCTTGATGTCGGCCCTCGCCGTCGAGCCGTACACGAGAAGTACGGCGTTGGCCCGCCCCGCCGCGATGGCGTCCGCCGCGTGGGCCGCCATGACCTCCCAGGTGGAGCCGCCGACGGAGGTGGAGTCGACCCAGCGTGGCTTCAGGCCGAGGTACTCGGCGACCTCGACCGGGGCGAGCGTGCCCAGGCCCGCAGACGCGATTCCGTCGATGACCTCACGGCCGAGGCCCGAGTCGGCGAGGGCGCGGCGGGCCGCCTGGGCGTGCAGGGCGTAGGGGGTGGCCTCGTCGACGCGGCCGCAGTCGGAGAGGGATATGCCGACGGCGGCCACCTTGCGCGGGCGGGTCGCCGCCGCGCCCGCACCGGCCGACGCCTCACGGGGGCTGAGGGGAAGGGGAGTTGGCATGAATCTGACGGTACATCAGATATGGCTCACCCAGGGAGGTGTTCCATGTCGTCGCGGGCCTGTGCATCTGGCGGGCGCCGTCTTAGCATGACGGCCCGTCAGATCTGGGTCGGCCCGCCCTCGTGCACGACGCCGAGGACCCGGCCGCGACCCGGGGGAGGAGCCCGCCGATGGACGCCGCCTTCACCGCGGAGCAGGAAGAAATCCGCCGCACCCTTCGTGAGCTCGTCACCAAACGCTGCGGTCCGGACGAGGTGAAGGCCGCGGTCCGCACCCCCGCCGGACACGACGCCGCCCTCTGGTCCGCCCTCGCCGAACAGCTCGGCCTGCCCGGCATCGCGATCCCCGAGGCGTACGGCGGAGTGGGGTGCGGCTCGGCGGAACTCGCCCTCAGCAGCGAGGAGCTTGGCCGCGCCCTCGCCCCCTCGCCCCTCTTCGCCACCGCGGCGCTTGTCGCCCCGCTCCTCCAGCGCCTTGGCACCGACGAGCAGCGCACGGAGCTGCTGCCCCGCATCGCGGCGGGACATCTCACCGCCGCGCTCGCCGTGCCCGGCACCGGGCTCGCCACCGCGCTCGGCCTCGTCGGCGACAACCTCGGCGACTGGTCGGGCGGCGGTCGCGCGGGCGGGGTGCAGGCCAAGCTGTCGGACGGTGTCTGGCGGCTTTACGGCCAGGCCGAGCAGGTCCTCGACGGGCACAGCGCGGGGCTGCTCGTCGTGGCCGCGCACACGGGGGGCTTCGCCCGCTCTCGTACGCTCCTCTACCTCGTGCGTGAGGGGGCCGCCGGGCTCGTACGGACCCGGCAGACCTCCCTCGACGAGACCCGGCCGCAGGCGCGCGTCGAACTGCGCGACGTGGAGGCCGAGTTGCTCGGCGCCGCCGACGACGCCGATGTGCCGGGCGCGC
>NZ_BAAAUG010000058.1:0-3019 GCF_039533825.1 Streptomyces rectiviolaceus | reverse complement strand
CTCGCCGCGGCCGGTGCCACCGCCGCCACCGTGCTCGCGGCGGAGGCCGTGGGCGCGGCGGACCGTGCCCTCGGGCGGACGGTGGAGTACGTCAAGCAGCGCGAGCAGTTCGGGCGGGCGATCGGGTCCTTCCAGGCCGTCAAGCACCGGCTCGCGGATGTGTACGTGCAGGTGCAGGCCGCGCGGTCGGCGGCGTACTACGCGGCGTGGGCCGCCGGGGCGGACTCCGAACGGGTGGGGGGACTCGCGCTCGCGCAGGCGCTTGACGCGCTGCGGACCGCCGCGTCGGAGGCCGTGCAACTGCACGGCGGCATCGGCTTCACCTGGGAGCACGAGGCGCATCTGTACTTCAAGCGGGCGTCGAGCGACGAGCTGCTCTTCGGGCCCGTGCACCGGCTGCGGTCGCGTGCGGCGGAACGGGCCGAGCTGTTCGCGCCGGTGGAAAGGGCGGCGCCCGACGCGCAGCCGACGGTGGCCGTCTGATGCCGCCCGGTGTGCGTCTGATGCAGAAGATGTCGTCCACCCGGACCTTCGCGAAGATCGCCCCGCACTTCATCCCCACGATGGACCGCACGGTGCACCGCTTGACGCGCGGCAAGGTGCTGCTCAGCGCGAAGATGCTGCCGGGGGTGATCCTGACGGTGCGCGGCGCCAGGAGCGGGCTCGCGCGGCGGACTCCCTTGGCCTGCATGCCGGAGGAATCGGGGAGTTGGATCCTGATCGGCTCCAACTTCGGCCGCCCGGGGCATCCCGCCTGGACCGGCAACCTCATCGCCCATCCGGATGCCGACGTCAGCTGGCAGGGCGCGGACATTCCGGTCAGGGCGCGGCTGTTGGCGGGGGATGAACGGGCGGCGGCATGGGAGGCGGTGCTGAAGTTCTGGCCGCCGTACGCGACGTACCAGTCCCGCGTGGAGCGGGAGATCCGCCTGTTCCGCCTGGAGCGGCGTACGGACTGACCGGCTGGGGAGAGCGGCGAACACAGCGGCGGATCACTGGAACACCGTGATCCGCCGCTGCGGTGACAGGACTTGAGAAAGCATCAGAAGAGGCGTCCGAGATGACGCGAGGGATGCCCTACTTCGTCGGCTTCTTGCCTGTTACGCCCAAATGCACCAACAGTGCGAGGTTCGGCTTCAGTTCGGCCTGCTTGACGCCCCACGTCTGGAAGCCCCGCTGGTGCGAGGCGACCGCCGCGAGCATCGCCACCAGGGAGCCCGCCATGGCCGCCGGGTTGACGTCCTTGTCGACCTTGCCCTTGGCCTGGAGCTCCTTGACCGTGTCCGTAAGGGAGTTGTTGACCGAGTTCAGGATCTTCATGCGGATCTTGTAGAAGCGTTTGTCACCTTCTGCCGCGCCCAGATCGACGACCCGGAGGATCGCGTCGTTCTTGCGCCAGAAGTCGAGGAAGCCGTCGACCAGCTCCTGTGCGGTCTGCCATCCCGCCTTGCCGACCCAGGAGCGGCCGTCGAGGAGTTGGGTCAACTCCGCGCCCTCCGCCGCCATTTGCTCGGCGATCTCCAGGACGGCGCCCTCGACGTCCGGGAAGTACTGATAGAAGGTCGCGGGTGAAGTCCCCGCCTTCCGGGCGACGTCGATGACTTTGACGTCCCGGTAGGGCGAGGAGCTGAGCATCTCGCTGAGGCAGTCGAGCAGCTTCTGACGCGTCGCCTGACCGCGCCGACCGGCCACGCGGCCGTCGACGGTACGTACCTGTCCTGTCATGCCGTCAGCTTACCGAGGGGTGATCGGAGCGCGATTCGGCCGAGTGCAAATGGGGTTGGGGGCCGCATTGAGGGGCGTATTCCTCTCCACTCCGCGCGCCGGTGGGGCGCCGTAGCCGAATGGTTCATGTGTTCGAATCAATTTTCGCTCACATTTCTCCTTCTTCTCTCTTTCCCCTCTCTCCTCTCTCCTTCTTCTTGCGTCTTCTTTGTCCCACAACACCCCGATCCCGCCCCGGGTTCGCAACCACCGCCCCGGACAGGAAGAATCAGGGTGCGTGCCGCCGGAGCGGCTCGGTGGTGAGACGCTGCACGGGGCCGCTCATACGGCGCCCGCGTACGGGGAGGTGGCAGGGCAAGTGGTGGATCAGCTGACGCAGCACGATCCGAGGCGGATCGGCCCGTTCGAGGTGCTCGGCCGGCTCGGAGCCGGTGGCATGGGCCTTGTCTACCTCGCGCGCTCCGCGTCAGGGCGGCGTGTGGCGATCAAGACCGTCAGGACCGAGCTCGCCGAGGACCAGCTGTTCCGCGTCCGCTTCACGCGCGAGGTCGAGGCGGCACGGGCCGTGTCCGGTTTCTATACGGCCGCCGTCGTGGACGCCGACCCGCGCGCGGCGGTGCCGTGGCTGGCCACCGCGTACGTGCCCGCTCCCTCGCTCGAAGAAATAGTGAATGAGCACGGGCCGCTGCCCACCCAGGCCGTGCGCTGGCTGGCGGCCGGCGTCGCCGAGGCCCTGGAGTCCATCCACGGCGCGGGCCTCGTCCACCGTGACCTCAAGCCGTCCAACGTCCTCGTGGTGGAGGACGGGCCGCGCGTGATCGACTTCGGCATCGCGTCCGGCGTCTCCAACACCCGCCTGACCATGACGAACGTCGCCGTGGGCACGCCCGCGTACATGTCACCCGAGCAGGCCAAGGACTCGCGCAGCGTCACCGGCGCAAGTGACGTCTTCTCGCTCGGCTCGATGCTCGTCTTCGCCGCCACCGGGCACGCGCCCTTCCACGGGGCGAACCCCGTGGAGACCGTCTTCATGCTGCTCCGCGAAGGCCCTGACCTGGAGGGACTCCCGGACGAGCTGCGTCCGCTCATCGAGACGTGCATGCAGATGGAGGCGCCGCTGCGCCCCAGCCCCGCCGACCTCCAGGCCCAGCTCGCACCGCACCTCTTCGCCTCGGAGAGCGAGGACGGCGACAGCGGCACCGCGTCCGCGTGGCTGCCTGAGCGGGCCGTCGCGCTGATCGAGGCCCGCCGGGGCGGCCGTCCGCCCGCGCGGGCCGCGCTCGCCTCCTCCGGG
>NZ_BAAAUG010000057.1:0-37001 GCF_039533825.1 Streptomyces rectiviolaceus | reverse complement strand
GCCGCGCCGACCGGGCCGCGGCGCGGTGCGCGTTCGGAGCGTGGCCGCCGGGTGTGGAGCGTGGTGATCGTGGTGGGCTGCATGGCCCTTGCGATCGCGGTTCTGAGTCCGTTCCGGTTCTGGATCTGGCAGTAGCGGGGTCGGGCGGTAGCCGGATCCGGGGTGGGGAACCGCTCGTAACGATCTTCCGTCGTAGAAGGGGTGCGGGTGATTCCGCATGAGCGGGTGACTCCGCACGATGCGTACGAAAGTGGGGGAGCGGGAACGTGAAGTCAGCTGTGTCGCGTGGCGTGGTGGCTGTTTCGACCGTGGTGGTGCTTGGCCTTACGGCGGCATGCAGCGGTAGCGGCGGCGACGGCAAGGGTGATGGTGACGGCGCCGGGGGCGGGAAGCCGTCGAAGTCGGCTGAGGCGGGCACGTCCTCCGTCACGGCGAAGCTGGAGAAGGTGGCGCTCGCCTCTGGCGACGTCAAGAAGTACAAGGTCGAGGTCACGAAGGGGTCCGAGAAGTCTGCGGGGTCCGAGAAGTCCGGGGGCGAGGCCACGCCTCCCGCCGGACGCGTGAACCCGGCCGAGTGCCGCCCGCTGTCCGAGATGCTCACGGCCGCCGCCCCGGCGACGTCGAAGGCACACGTCAGCCGGACGCTGAGCCCCACCGATGTCGCGGACACCACGACGACCGAGGTCGTGCTGCTGGCGTACGGACAGGCCGATGCCGAGAAGGCCATGGACACGCTGCGCACGGCGACGAAGTCGAAGAAGTGCGCCACGTTCCGGGACGGCGGCCGCCGCTACATCGGGGTCCGGCCGCAGCCCGCGCCGGTCGGGGGTGACGAGGCCGTCTCGTACAAGCTCGCGAGCCGTTCCGGCGAGTTTCTCGACCGGGACCGCGTCACCGTCGTACGCAGCGGCTCGACGGTGATCGCTTTCCGCGCATCGAACGTCTTCGACCCGGAGTCGGCGAAGACCGACGAGGAGGGGGAGGCCGCTGGGCTTCCCGAGAAGTTCCGTGACGGGGTGACGGCCGACCCGAAGGTGGCCGACGCGATCGTCGACGCGCAGCTCGCGAAGCTGGCCGAGGCCAAGGCCAAGTAGAGGCGGTCGCCGGAGCGGCGACAGAGCGAAGGGCCCCGCGGGACGGATCCGCGGGGCCCTTGGCTGTCAGCACCGACGTCAGGGCAGCGTCGGTGCCGCGGAGCGGCGCCGGGGGGAGTGCGCCGCGGGCCTAGGGGCGCCGGTGGCCGACCCGGCGCACGAGGGGCGCACTAGTGGTCTCGACCAATGGCAATGGAGTTGTGCAGTGCCGGACGTGCGGCTGTCCTGCTACGCATCGTGCTGGATGCGCCGTGACCCGCGCAACCAGTTCGACGTGATCCGGACGAACAGGGACAGCTGGGTCTTTCGATGGGGACGGAGCAGCCGAAGAGCTGGGGGACCGGGGGACCGCGGGACGGTTGAAGGCGGCTGGGGACGGCCGGGGGGGGGCGGTATGGGGGACGGTTCGGGGGACTGAGGCCGGTCGGCTCCGGGCGTCCCCGAAGCCGACCGTTCCCTGGGTGACCGGGCTGCTGTCCCCTGCCGTCCGGTCACGTCTCTGGAGCGAGGTCCCACGGCGCACACGAGGTGTGCGCCTCATCGCTCCAGCGGAGCCACGCGTGGTTTTTCCGTGCCCGCCCCTGGCTGGCACGGACATCGGGACCAACGAAGCCGCTCCGGGCCCGGTCACGCGCCGTACGGGTGAGAGCGGACCCGAACTCAGGTCCGGTGGGACCCGGTGTGCCGTCGGGAGGTCTCAGACCCGGCCCCTGCACAGCTCCAGAAGCGTCATCGCGAGCGACGTGCCGGGCTTGCCGAGCGCGTCCCTGTAGTGGCCGAGGACCTCCATCTCACGCGAGAGATTGACGCGACGGCCGCCCGAGCTGATCCGGGCCTCCTGGATGACGGCCGAGACGGCCATCCGTTCCTGTACGAGACCGATGATGCGGTCGTCGAGTGCGTCGATGCGGTCGCGCGCACCCTCGATCACGTCGGCGGCCTCGGGGGTGCGGGCGCCGGTCTTGTCGGTCGTGGCGATGGTCATCTGGGGCTCCTCATCGGATGCGGATCTCGGCGGATCTCGGCAGATCTCAGTGGATCTAGGTGGATCTCGTATGGAGTGCCCCGGAGCGACAAGGTCCGGAAATGACAGAACGCCCCGGGCCTTGTCGGCCCGGGGCGCCTGGGAAGTCGCTTGTCAGTGGATCAAGCAGCTCGACCATGGCAGCCGGCGGGCCGGTTGCCATAGGTAAAGAGGAAGCTGAGGTGCTTGGTCACGAGGTCAGTATGCCCCCACGCGCGCGTGCCTGGTCAACACGGGTTCCGCCGCGGCTCGGATGCTGAGACGGCACGGGCGGGGGCGGGGCTCCGTCGGATGCGACGAAGGGGGTGCCCGCGAGCCCGTTAGAATCGACAAATACAGACCCCTGCTCACGCACGAGCCCCAGCTCACGCTCAAGCTCACGCTCAACGCCGGAAGGCCGCCGCCGTGCCATCAGCGTCCCCCGCTGCCGCAGCTCCCGACACCGTCCTGGTCGTCGACTTCGGAGCGCAGTACGCCCAGCTCATCGCCCGACGTGTCCGTGAGGCCCGGATCTACAGCGAGATCGTGCCGAGCAGCATGCCGGTCTCCGAGATGCTCGCGAAGAACCCCGCCGCGATCATCCTCTCCGGCGGCCCCTCGTCGGTGTACGCGGACGAGGCCCCGCGCCTGGACCGCGCGATCTTCGAGGCCGGCGTCCCCGTCTTCGGCATGTGCTACGGCTTCCAGCTGATGGCGACCACCCTCGGCGGCACCGTCGACAACACGGGCGCGCGGGAGTACGGACGCACGCCCCTGCACGTCTCCAAGTCCGGGTCGACCCTCTTCGAGGGCACCCCGTCCGAGCAGTCCGTGTGGATGTCGCACGGCGACGCGTGCAGCGCGGCGCCCGAGGGCTTCGCTGTCACCGCGTCCACGGACGTCGTGCCGGTCGCGGCCTTCGAGGACGACGAGAAGAAGCTGTACGGCGTGCAGTACCACCCCGAGGTCATGCACTCCACGCACGGCCAGCAGGTGCTCGAGCACTTCCTCTACCGGGGCGCGGGCCTGAAGCCCGACTGGACCACCGGCAACATCGTCGAGGAGCAGATCACCGCGATCCGCGAGCAGGTCGGCAACAAGCGCGCGATCTGCGGCCTCTCCGGAGGCGTCGACTCGGCCGTGGCCGCCGCCCTCGTACAGAAGGCCATCGGTTCGCAGCTGACCTGCGTGTACGTCGACCACGGCCTGATGCGCAAGGGCGAGACCGAGCAGGTCGAGAAGGACTTCGTCGCGGCCACGGGCGTGCAGCTCAAGGTCGTCGACGCGCAGGAGCGCTTCCTGAGCGCGCTGGCCGGGGTCTCCGACCCCGAGCAGAAGCGGAAGATCATCGGTCGCGAGTTCATCCGCGTCTTCGAGCAGGCCCAGGCGGAGATCGTCGCCGAGGCGCCGGGTGACCAGCCCGTCGAGTTCCTCGTCCAGGGCACGCTCTACCCCGACGTCGTCGAGTCCGGCGGCGGCACCGGCACCGCGAACATCAAGTCCCACCACAACGTGGGCGGCCTCCCCGAGGACCTCGAGTTCCAGCTCATCGAGCCGCTGCGCCAGCTCTTCAAGGACGAGGTGCGGATGGTCGGGCAGGAGCTCGGCCTGCCGGACGAGATCGTCCAGCGCCAGCCCTTCCCGGGTCCCGGCCTCGGCATCCGCATCGTCGGCGATGTCACCAAGGAGCGCCTCGACCTGCTCCGTGAGGCCGACGCGATCGCCCGCGAGGAGCTGACCGCGGCCGGTCTCGACCGTGAGATCTGGCAGTGCCCCGTGGTGCTGCTCGCGGACGTGCGCAGCGTGGGCGTGCAGGGCGACGGCCGGACGTACGGCCACCCGATCGTGCTGCGGCCCGTCTCGTCCGAGGACGCCATGACCGCGGACTGGTCGCGCCTTCCGTACGACGTCCTCGCGAAGATCTCGACGCGCATCACGAACGAGGTCGCCGACGTGAACCGCGTCGTCCTCGACGTGACGAGCAAGCCGCCGGGCACCATCGAGTGGGAGTAGCCCTCCCGGCCCTGCCGGTCCTCCCGGCGGGAGCCATTCCGCAGCGCTGAGACGGCGCCGTCCACCGAGGTGGGCGGCGCCGTTCGCGTACGTCAGGTCCGCCTGGTCGTCCGCGCAGGCGCACCCGGCTTCCACAGCTGCACCGCCAGATACTTCTCGTCCTCGATGTACGTCCGGACCACTTCCGTCAGTTCCGTGCGGAAGAGGTGGAACGCGTCCGGGTCCGGCGGGTTCACCTCGCCCGTGTACCGCGCGATGAGCTCGGGATCCTCGGCCTCGATCGCCCGCCCGGAGATCCGGATGTCGCCGCCGGCCATCTCCGTGCCCGCTCCCGGGTTCGCCTGGATCGAGAAGCGCGGATCGCGGCGCAGGTCGAGCGCCTTCATCGAGCCCGGCATCATGCCGAGCCACAACTCCCCGTACAGGAAGCGGACTTCGAGTCCGGTCGTGCGCGGCGATCCGTCCTTGCGGAGTGTGGCGAGGACGTGGTGCGTGAACAGGCCGAACCGCTCCTCGGCGGTCCGCGCGAAGGTGGGTTCTGCTGCGCTGAAGGCTGCCCAGTTCGTCGTCATACGGCGAGTGTCCCGCCAATACCCGACACCTGTTGTCCGGCTTTGCGCACTGATCTCTCTCCGGCGTCGCGCCCCGATTGCGCACTCTCTTCACAGGGAGCCCCTGTCTTCCTGCGCTGACCGGCGGTAACTTCCGCTCCGTACAGCAAGGGATGGAGGACACATGCAGGCGCCCACACCGATACCCGTCGAGCGGTTGCAGTTCGCGATGCCGCCGGTGCACGACTCGTTGGCGGACGAACGGCGCTACCGCAAGGAACGGCTTGCCGGGGCGCTGCGGATCTTCGGGCGGCTCGGCTACGAGGACGGGGTGTCCGGGCACATCACGGCGCGGGACCCGGAGCACGAGGACTGTTTCTGGGTGAATCCCTTCGGGATGCCCTTCAAGCACGTCACCGTGGGCGATCTGGTCCTCGCCAACGCGGAAGGGCAGGTCGTCGAGGGCCGCCACCACGTCAATCAGGCCGCCTTCACCGTCCACGCGCAGGCCCACCTGGCGCGGCCCGACGTCGTCGCCGTCGCGCACTGCCACTCGCTGCACGGCCGCGCCCTGTCCACACTCGGTGAGCTCCTCGATCCGATCACCCAGGAGTCCTGCGCCTTCTACGAGAGCCATGCGCTGTACGACGGCTACACGGGCGTCGTCGTGGACTCGGACGAGGGCCGGCGGATCGCCACCGCGCTCGGCGACCACAAGGCCGTCATCCTGCGCAACCACGGGCTGCTCACCGTCGGCGACTCCGTCGACGCCGCCGCCTGGTGGTTCCTCACGATGGAGCGCTCCTGCCAGGTCCAGCTGAGCGCGCGGGCCGCGGGCCGCCCGATCCTCATCGGCCACAAGCAGGCGGTGGCGACGCGCGAGCAGCTCGGCAGCGATCTCGTCGCGTGGATCAACTACCAGTCCCTGTGGCAGGACATCAGCCGCAGCGAACCGGACCTCCTTGCCTGAGCCGACGCCTCCCGCCGTCAACGCGCGTACGGGGAAATCACCCTCGCTGACCTGACCCGGGGGGCCCGATCGTCTTCCAGTACGGCACAATCCCCTTTCATCGCAAGGAAGTTCACGTTTCGGTGTTCGAACGAGGGCGGGGAAGGCGGCGTACGCGGTGGCGGTGCAGGAGGCGCGGCAGGGCGCACACGGGGGCGGCTGCACTTGCGGCGACTGCCCGCACGGTGCGCGCGAGGGGCATCGGCGTGCCGTGGCCGCATTCCTCGCCAAGCGAGATGAGCTGGCGGCGGGGCAGGGGCTGCCCGCGGCGGTCGCCCACTCGGCGGGCGCTTCCCGGCAGTGGGTGTCGGACGAGCTGACCCAGTCCGCGCGCGCCGTCGCCGAAGGCGGCCGGGCCGAGGGCGAGGCCTGGCTCGGCCTGCTGTGGCGGCGCACCGTCGGCGTCGTCTGGGTGGCCGTGGGCATCCTGCTCCTGGTCCAGGCGCTCACCGCGATCGGCACCGGGTGGACCCTCGCCCGGACCGCCGGAGTGCTCGCGGCCGCGGTCGTCGGAGGGCTGCTGACCGGCGCCGGATACGCACACCGGGCACGCGGCGGCATCCTCGCGCCCTTGATCGGCGAGGACAACCGCCTCTCCACCTCCCGCGCGGTGGCCGCCTGTTGGGTCCTCCTCGTCGTCTTCGCCGTCCTCGTCCTCGTGGGTGAGCTCGCCGGGGCGTCGGGGCACCGCGAGCGGGACCAGCTGATCGCCGGCCTCGACCTGGCCCGTGCCGCAGGCGCCGTGACCGTCCTCGCCGTGGTCTGCGGGGTCGCCGTGCTCGTACGCCGGGTGGTGGGCCTGCGCGTCCTTGGCCAACGGCTGCAGAAGGTCCCCGCCGACCGGCCTCGGGCCGCCGACCTGCTCACCGACGACGCGGGCCGCGGCAGCTTCGCGGACGCGCAGTACGTCCTGGTCAGCGCCGTCGCCATGGTCTTCGCCGCCGTACGCCTCGCACACCGTCCCGAGCAGCTGCCCGACCTGCCGTGGGGTCTTGCCCTCCTCGTCCTGGTGTCGGCGGCGACGTACATCGCGGGCAAGTACGCCGAGGGCGGCCGGCCCGTGATCCTCTCCGTGGTGCGCGCCCGCGAGGCGGGCGACCTCGACGCCCCCATCCGCACGGGAGACGACATCGAGATCCGCGGCGCCGGATTCGTGCCCCCTGGCGCGCAGACCGCCGATCGTCTCGCCCGTATGGTCGTTCGCATCGGAACCGTGCACGTCCATGTGCCGCTCGTCCCCGTGCCGGGCGGTTTCACCAACCCGACCGACGCGGTCCTGACCGTGCCCGTCCCGGTCGACGTGGAGCCGGGGCGCGTCGACGTCCAGGTGATCACGGCCGCGGGCGTGGAGACGAACCGCTGCACGATCGACGTCACGGACTGAACACCCCGGCCCGGCACGGGTTCGGTCCTCGCGAATTCGGTGCAAGCCACTGAGCAGGCCCCCCTGTTCGTACGTATCGTCAGATGACGGGTCCATGGGCGAAGCGGGTCAACGGGAGAGGCGGCGAGAGCGATGGCTCACGGCATGCGTACCGACAGCCACACCAGCTACGTCAGAAGCAGCGGCTGGCGGGAGAGCGCGTCCCGATACGCCCTGCTCCCGCTCCGGGTCTTCCTCGGCGTCACGTTCATCTACGCGGGCCTGGACAAGCTCACCGACAGCGCCTTCATGTCGGCCGACGGCGCAGGGTCCATCGGCGAGATGATGGAAGGCGTCCGCGACCTCTCCGCCGTCCCGGCCCTCGTCGACCTCTCCCTCAAGAGCCCCGTCGGTTTCGGCTACGCCATCGCCCTCGGCGAGCTGGCCGTCGGCATCGGCACCCTCGTCGGCCTGTTCGCCCGGATCGCCGCGCTCGGCGGTGCGCTGATCTCGCTCAGCCTCTGGCTGACCGTGAGCTGGTCCACCGAGCCCTACTACTACGGCAACGACCTGGCCTACCTGATGGCCTGGCTCCCGCTGATCCTCGCGGGGGCGTCCCTCTTCTCGCTCGACGCGATGATCGCCGCCCGACGCAGGCACGCTTCGGGACTCGGCTGAGCCACTGGCCGGACCTTCGGGGCGCTAGGCGTCCCTGGAGTCGTCGACCGGGTGGTCCGAGGCGCGGTCCGAGGCGCGGTCCGCCGTGCGGGCGGCGGGCCGGCCGCGTATGCCGTAGGACACGGCTGCCGCCGCGCCTCCGAGCAGCAGACCCGCCAGCATGAGCGGGAACGCCACGAACCACGGTGTGTCCCAGATGCCGCCCGCGTCGCCCGCGTAGGCGATGGCCGCTATCAGCAGGAACAGGCCAAGGACCAGCTTGCCGGGATGGAACTCATGACGTAGCACGGGTCACCTCCACCTGTCCGATGCCTACTTCGACGCGCAGCTCGAGCGTGCCGCCGTCCTTGCTGCCCGCGGGCGGGTCCAGCGTCACCGTCTTCTCCTTGCCCGGAGCGATGTCCACGTCTCCCTTGCGGTCGTCCGGCAGCTGGATGTCGCCGACACCCACCTCCACGTGCAGCTTCACCGTGCTGCCCTTCGGCACGATCACCTTCATCTGCCCGGCTCCCAGCTCGGCACTGGTGCTCAGCGTCCGGCCCTTGCCGGGACCGGCGCGGGTCAGGTCGAGCGTGCCGACGCCCGACCCCAGTTCGTACTGGGGCTTGACCTGCTCCACCGTCGTCGGTTTCCACTCCGTCTCCGCCCAGGTGGTGCTGATGTCCTTGGGCAGTGCGGCCGTGCCCGCGAGGAGCCCTGCCGTGATCACGGCGAGCACGATCGAGCCCACGCCGGTGCGCCCGAGGAAGGCGCTGAGAGCGATGCCGATGCCGAACACGCCGAGCGCGAGGGCGAGGCCGGTCTGCAGGCTGGTGCCGAGCGGCTGCTCCTCCCACGTGAGGCCGGTGCCGAGACCGCCGGCGAGCAGCGCTCCCAGGAAGACGAAGCCGCCGATCCAGCGCGGACCGCGCTGTTTGGGCCGGGGGGCGGTCTCGGGGGCCCGCCGGCGTGGCCGCCCGTGCGGAGGGTCGGGCTGATACTGGACCGCCACTCCCTCAGGCCCCCAGAAATAGCCCGAGATCCCGTCGTGCGTACCGTCCTTGACGATCGGGTCCCGCCACCACGAAGGGGCACCGGCCACCGGTGGCGCCTTCGCCTCGGGCGGGGCGTCCGCCACGGCCTGGGCCGCGACCGGGTCGGGGTCGGTCGTGCCGCGCTGCTGCGACCAGTACCCCGCGCCCGCGAGGAGCAGGGCGAGGACGGCCGCGAAGGTGAGCGCCCCGCCGTTGTTCAGCAAGGAGAGAAAGACGCCGCAGCCGACGAGCGCGAAGAGCACGGCCGTCAGGGCCTGGCCGTCCACCCGGCCGGAGAGGAGCCTGCGCGCCTCGTTCTCCTCCTCGTCCTCGAAGGGAACGAGCAGCCACGCGAAGCCGTAAAAGACAAGGCCGAGCCCGCTGGTGACGGAGAGGAGCGCGAGCCCGATCCGGAAGATCACCGGATCCATGTCGCAGTGCTGACCGAGCCCCGCGCACACGCCGCCCAGCTTTTTGTGCCGCCGGTCGCGGCGGAACGCCCGCACGGCCATCGGCCCGCCCGGCCCCTGCACCGTGGCGGAGAGAGGATCGCGCGGCGCGGCCTGCGGGCCCGTCCCGGCGGGCTGCTCGTCTGTCATGTGTCCATGGTGACGGGCCGGAGGCCGCCGCGGCAGTCGGGACAACCCTGGCCGAACCCTGAGATCGCCCCTGACACGCCCCTGCCCTGACCTCCACGCTCAACCGTCCGGGCCGGAGATCAGGGACGTCTCGGGGCCGACCCTGATGCCCTCGCCCGCGTACGCGTGTGAATATCGGAGACATGCCGGAAGCCGCAGCAGTATCCATCGAAGACGAGCGGCCGCTGCGAAAGCTCTATCGCAGCGGTGACGGCCGTTGGCTCGGCGGTGTCGCGCGCGGCCTGGCCGGTCATCTCGGGCTGCCCGTCGTCTGGGTGCGGCTGATCTTCGTCGGCCTGTTCATGGCGGACGGGCTCGGCGCGTTGCTGTACGCGGCGTTCTGGTTCTTCGTGCCGCTGGGCGTCGGCGGGGTGGACGCCCAGCGACCACCCTCAGCCGTCAGCACCGAGACGGCGTCCGACGGGCGCCGCAGACTCGTGGCCCGCAAGCCGGACAAGGGCCAGCTCGTCGCGCTGCTCGCGATGGTCATCGTCGCCATGGTCTTCGTCGGAAACGTGGATCTGGGCAGCTCGACCAAGGCCTATCTCTTCCCGACCCTGCTCGTCGCGGCCGGTGTAGCCCTGGTCTGGCGCCAGGCCGACAACGCCCGCCGGGCCCGCTGGATGGCCGTCGGCCGCCGCAGGCGCACCCTGACCATCGCCCGCGCCGGGGCCGGAGTGCTGCTTGTCGGCGCCGGTGTCTCCGGCATCGTCGTGCTGCAGGGCTCCACCTCACACCTCAGCTCCGTGCTGCAGGCCGCGCTCGCCGTGCTCGTCGGCGTCGCGCTGCTCGCCGGCCCCTATCTCGTGCGCATGATGCAGGACCTCTCCGAGGAGAGGCTGATGCGCATCCGCGCCCAGGAGCGGGCGGAGGTCGCCGCCCATGTGCACGACTCGGTCCTGCACACCCTGACCCTGATCCAGCGCAACGCCGAGAATGCCTCCGAGGTGCGCCGCCTGGCCCGCGCCCAGGAGCGCGACCTGCGCCAATGGCTCTACAAACCGGGGGGCACGGGCAAGGACGAGGCGGACGAGCCCGACACCCTCGCCGAAGCGGTCCGGCGCGACGCCGCGGAGGTGGAGGACAAGCACGGCGTTCCCATCGAGGTCGTCATAGTCGGCGACTGCCCGCTCGACGACCGGGTGACGGCGCAGACGCAGGCCGCGCGGGAAGCAATGGTGAACGCCGCCAAGTACGGTGGCGAGGGCGGGGCGGTGCAGGTCTTCGCCGAAGTCGAGGGGGAGACGGTGTTCGTGTCCGTCCGGGACCGTGGCCCCGGCTTCGATCTGGATTCCGTGCCGGACGACCGCATGGGCGTACGAGAATCGATCATCGGCCGGATGCAGCGCAACGGCGGCACGGCGCGGCTGCGCGCGGTGCCTGGGGGCGGCACGGAAGTCGAGCTGGAGATGGAGAGGACGGCGACGACATGAGCGACGCGAGTGAGCCTGTAGGGCCCAGGGGCGGGTCGGACGATGCGGCCGAGCCGTCCGCGGCCGAACCGACCACGTCGGCCGGGGCGACCGGATCGGCTCAGCCCGCCGATGCGGCCGGCGCGGCCGGTGCTGCCGTCGGCGGTGACCCGGAGAGCCGCCGTGCGCGCGTCGTCCTCGTCGACGACCACCGGATGTTCCGCACGGGCGTCCAGGCGGAGATCGGCAGGACCCCGGTCACCGGTGTCGAGGTCGTCGGCGAGGCCGCGGACGTCGACCAGGCGGTCACGGTCATCACGACGACGCGCCCCGAGGTCGTGCTCCTCGACGTGCACCTTCCGGGCGGCGGCGGGGTCGAAGTACTGCGCCGCTGCGCGCCGTTGATGTCCGACGCCGAGCGCCCTGTGCGGTTCCTCGCGCTCTCCGTCTCGGACGCCGCCGAGGACGTCATCGGAGTCATCCGTGGCGGCGCCCGTGGCTACGTCACCAAGACGATCACCGGCACCGACCTGGTCGACTCCATCTTCCGTGTGCAGGACGGCGACGCGGTGTTCTCGCCGCGTCTCGCCGGGTTCGTCCTCGACGCCTTCGCGTCGACCGACGCGCCCCCGGTCGACGAGGACCTGGACCGCCTCACCCAGCGCGAGCGCGAGGTGCTGCGGCTCATCGCGCGCGGGTATGCGTACAAGGAGATCGCCAAGCAGCTCTTCATCTCCGTGAAGACGGTCGAGTCGCATGTGTCGGCGGTGCTGAGGAAACTCCAGCTGTCCAACCGGCACGAGCTGACGCGGTGGGCGACGGCGCGGCGGTTGGTCTGACGGGGCTCAGCGGCCGTTCCTGACCGGGGCAGGGCCCAACTTCCGTACCGCCCAGCGGTAGTGGCCCGTCGCCTTGATGACGCCGATGAGGCCCGTGACCCACAGGATGAGGCCCGCTCCCATGCCGAGCGCGACATCGCTGTACGAGTCGCGTCCCGGTTCGGCGTAGGCGGCGGCCGCGAAGGACGCCCACAGGCCGAGCGCGCACCCGAGGAGGGACGAGAGCAGCCAGCACAGGCTCAGGCCGGGGGAGCGGAGAGCGGAGTCCGATGCCGGGTGGGCGTCCAGCGCCAGCCAGCTGTCGGTGAGTTCGCGGGCCTTGCGGTCGCTGCGGATGCCGACGACGACGCCGAACACCGAGGGAGCCAGGGCCCCGAGGCCCAGGACCGCGCAGACCGGGCCCATGACGAAGGCCATCGGATCGTGGTCCTCGATCATCTCGAGCGGCACCGTCAGGAGCGCCCAGCCGATGACGCAGCCGAACGCGAAAAGCCAGAGCAGCAGGATCCGGTGCACGCCCAGGGTTCGTCTGCGCAGCTCTTCGAGCGCCATGCCGCGGTCGTACAGCAGCGCGTTCCGGTCCGGCCAGGTGCGCAGATAAGCAGGTGGCGGAGGCGGCGGCAGCGTACGGCGGGGCATGGCCCTGACAGTACCTGTGGCGCCACGAAGCCCCTCACGCCACCCGCGCGGCCCCCGCGAACGGCATCTGGCTGATCGGCGCGAGGCGTACGGGCGCGCTCGGATTCGGGGCGTGGATCATCTGGCCGTTGCCCACGTAGAGGCCGACATGGCTGATGCCCTGGTAGAAGAAGACCAGGTCTCCGGGCTGGAGTTGGGAGCGCGGGACCCGTTCGCCCGTGTCGATCTGCGCGTACGTCGTGCGCGGCAGGTCGACGCCCGCCGAGCGGTAGGCGGCCTGGGTGAGGCCCGAGCAGTCGAAGGCGTTGGGGCCGGTGGCGCCCCATACGTACGGGCTGCCGAGCGCCTTGTAGGCGTATGAGACGGCTGCTGAGGCACGGGTGTTGGGGGCCTCGGCCGGGACGTTCCGGGAGGCGTCGCGGCCGGCGGCGCGGGACGCCCTGTCCTGCGCGCCGTCGCCCGTGAGATCCGCGCGCTGGTCACCGGTGAGCTGGGACAGCAGCCGCTTGGCCGCGTCGAGCTTTCCGTTGACCGTCTTCTTGTGCTTCTTCAGCTCCGCCTGGCGGGACTTGAGGTGCGTGAGGGTGTCGTCGGCCTCGGTGCGCAGCTGGTCGATCTCCTGGAGCTGCTTCTGCACGCCGGTGACGGTGGCGGCCTGACGGCTGTCCGCCCGGTCGGCGAGCGCGGCGCGCTCGAGGTACTGGTCGGGGTCGGAGGAGAGCGCGAGCTGGACGGCCGGGTCGATGCCGCCGCTGCGGTACTGCGCGGTGGCGATCGAACCGAGGCCCTCGCGCGCCGAGTTGAGCTTCTCCGTCTTGCGGGCCGCCTCGTCGCGCAGTTCGCCCAGGGACTTCTCGGCGCTCTCGGCCTTCTCCTTGGCGCCGTTGTACTTCTCGGTGGCGATCTCCGCCTCGCGGTAGAGCGCGTCGACCTTGGACTTCACCTCGGCCGGACTGAGCCGCGGATCCGCGTGTCCTGTCCCGTCGAAGGCGGTGGCAGTGGCGGCCCCGGCGAGGGCGATGGTGGCGGCGGTACGGGCCGTATGGCCGCTGAGCGAGCGCTGTCTGGGCTTGCGGTGCGCTGCCACGAAGAGGGCTCCTTAAGGTTCCGGCGGCGGCCCGCACAGGGGGAGCGGACCGCCGCCGGATTCTCGGCGGTGGTGTCCGACTGCCGCCCCTGGTCCGGGCGGCGGTGGGGAGCCGGTCACCTGACGAAGGACGCTAAACCTGGCCGTCACGGGTTGGTGACGGATTGTGCGCAACTGACGGAAGTGTGCCGTCGGTGACCGTATGTGACCGCGTGATCTGCCGGGCCAGGAGCCCTTGGCGTAGGCATGTGACCGATGCGGCGCTTGTGGCCCACCTGGCTACGGAGCGGTGATATGGCCCCGGCTAGGCTCCGGACTCATGGACGTTCTCACCCACCTCTTCGTCGGCCTGCACATCATCGGTATCGCCTCCCTCCTGGGCGGCTTCCTGACTCAGATGAAGCAGATGGGCCAGGGCACGGCCCGTTTCAACCCCGCGATGCTGCACGGCGCGCTGACGATGCTTGTCACGGGCGTGATCCTGGTGGGTCTCAACCAGGCGGACGACAACCCGGTCAACAACGTCAAGATCGGCATCAAGATGGCCGTCCTGATCGTGATCCTCGCGCTGGTCTATGTGAAGCGGGACGAGGAGAAGGTGGACAAGGGGATGTTCGGAGCCGTCGGTCTGCTGACCGTCGCCAACATCTTCATCGCGGTGCTGTGGACCTGACGTAACCGTCACACGAGAAAACGGCCCTCCACGCGCGCGTGGAGGGCCGTTTTCTCGTGTGACGCTTTCTCGTGTGACGGTTAAGCGGGCCGCACCACGCTGTGGATCGGCATGTAGTAGATCGACTCGACGCGGACGTTCGCGCCCGGCTTCGGGGCGTGGATCATCTTGCCGTCGCCGATGTAGATCCCTACGTGGCTGATGTCGTCGTAGAAGAAGACCAGGTCACCCGGCTTGGCGTCGGCGGTCTTCACGGTCGTGCCGACCTTCACCTGGTCCCACGTCGTACGCGGCAGGGAGATCCCCGCGGCCTTCCACGCGTCCTGGGTGAGCCCGGAGCAGTCGTAGGAGTCGGGGCCGGTGGCGCCCCACACGTACGGCTTGCCGATCTGCGCCTCCGCGAAGTTGATGACCTTCGCGGCCTTGGTCGCGTAGCCGCTGTCCGTGTCGCCGGAGCCGGAGCCCGTGCCGGAGCCGGAGCCCGTGTCCGGGGTCTCCGTGCCTCCGTCGTTCTGCTCCTTCTCGCGCTCCTTGGCCGCGGCCTCTTCCGCCGCCTTGCGCTTGGCCTCCGCCTCGGCCTCCTGCTTGCGGGCCAGCTCGGCGGCCTTGCGCTTGGCCTCTTCTTCCTTCTTCTTCTCGATCGCCGCGAGCCGCGCCTTTTCCTCGGCCGTCAGCTCCGAGAGCATCGTGCGCGCCTGGCCCAGCTTCTTCTGGACGGTCTGCTTGCTCGTCTTGAGCTCGTCCCGCGAGTCGCTCAGCGTCTCCAGGCTCTTGGTGGCCTTCGTACGCTGCTTCGTCGCCGAGGCCTGCTGCGTCTGGTAGTCGTCGACCGCCTTCTTCTGGCGCGCGGTCAGCCGGTCCGAAAGGTGGTTCTGGTCGAAGAAGCTCTGCGGGTCGTCGGCGAGCATCATCGTGGCGGTCTCGGAGACGCCGCCGGTGCGGTACTGCGCCGCGGCGAACGTGCCCAGCTCCTGGCGGGCCTCGTTCAGCTTGTCCGTGCGCTGGGCCACGTCGTCGAGGAGAGTGTCGACCTTCTTGCGCTGCTTGTCGGTGCGCTCCTTGGCCGAGTTGTACTTCTGTGTGGCCACGCCCGCCTGGTGGTAGAGATCGTCGACCTTCTTCTGGACCTCTTCGAGGCTGGGCTTCTGCGGCGCGGACGGTGCCGCCTGCGCGCTCTGCGACAGGAGGGCCACAGAGGTGAGGGCTGCCGTCGTGAGGCCGAGGGCTGGAGTGGCGCGTAGGCCGGCAATGCGGGTCCGCGGCTTGCGGTGCGACGCCAAGGGAGGCGACTCCTTCCGTAGACCGCCTACCGGGTTAGCTGTCGGGTTCGGGCGGATGGTTCCGGAAGGTTGCCCTACAGTCCCGTACTTCGTACGGGACCGATTCACCCCAAGTTCATCGTGGGTCCCCGGCTCCGAGGAGATCGAACTCGGCGGAGGCCACCCGTTCCCGGCGGGTTCGCCGGTGGGAGTACGAGCGGCCCGCGGAGCACGCTAGCCAACTCGTGTGGCCCGTGTGAAGGTTGATGTTCGATATGCCCGATACGTTTTCGTTACTTTACGAAGCTCTTGACGCGGGCACGCCGTGTCGTGGCGGAGAGTGACCGGGCGTGGGCGGGGCGTAGACAGATGGATGTGTCCGGAACCCGGGGCGGGTTGTCAGTGGGGCCGCCTAGACTCGGGAGGCGATGAGCAGCCTCTTTGATGACAGCTTCCTGGCGGACCTCAAGCCCTCGCGGGCTTCGGAGGAAGAGCACCCGCCGCCGCCCGAGGACAGTGCTCCGGAGCCCATTCCGGATGATCTGTTCGACGGGAAGTTCGACGCGCCCGCACCCCGGGACGCGCACTACCGCGGCGGCGCCCCGCGCCCCGTGATCGACCCGGCGGCCCTGCTCGACGGACTGAACGAGAACCAGCGCGCGGCCGTCGTGCACGCGGACTCCCCGCTGCTCATCGTCGCGGGCGCCGGCTCCGGCAAGACCCGCGTCCTGACGCACCGCATCGCGTATCTCCTGGCCGAGCGGCACGTGCACCCGGGGCAGATCCTGGCGATCACGTTCACGAACAAGGCCGCGGGCGAGATGAAGGAGCGCGTCGAGCAGCTCGTCGGGCCGCGGGCCAACGCGATGTGGGTGTCGACGTTCCACAGCGCGTGCGTGCGGATACTGCGCCGCGAGTCGAAGACGATCGGCTTCACCTCCTCCTTCTCGATCTACGACGCCGCCGACTCCAAGCGGCTGATGGCGCTGGTCTGCCGCGACCTGGACATCGACCCGAAGAAGTTCCCGCCGAAGTCCTTCAGCGCCAAGATCTCGAACCTGAAGAACGAACTGATCGACGAGGAGACCTTCGCGGGCCAGGCCGCCGACGGCTTCGAGCGGACCCTCGCCCAGGCGTACGCGATGTACCAGTCGCGCCTGCGCGAGGCGAACGCCCTCGACTTCGACGACCTGATCATGACGACGGTCAACATGTTCCGCGCGTTCCCGGACGTCGCCGCGCACTACCGCCGCCGCTTCCGCCACGTGATGGTCGATGAGTACCAGGACACCAACCACGCCCAGTACGCCCTGGTGCGCGAGCTGGTGGGCCCCGCAGGGGGCGAGGGGGACGACCCCGCCGAGCTCTGCGTCGTGGGTGACGCGGACCAGTCGATCTACGCCTTCCGAGGCGCCACGATCCGCAACATCCTCCAGTTCGAGGAGGACTACCCCGACGCGACGACGATCCTCCTGGAGCAGAACTACCGCTCCACGCAGACGATCCTGACCGCGGCCAACGCCGTCATCGAGCGCAACGAAAGCCGCCGCCCCAAGAACCTGTGGACCAACGCGGGCGCGGGCGCGGGCATCACCGGCTATGTCGCCGACACCGAGCACGACGAGGCGCAGTTCGTCGCCGACGAGATCGACCGCCTCACCGACGCGGGCGACGCGAAGGCGGGCGACGTCGCGATCTTCTACCGGACGAACGCGCAGTCCCGTGTCTTCGAAGAGATCTTCATCCGTGTCGGCCTGCCCTACAAGGTCGTCGGCGGCGTCCGCTTCTACGAGCGCAAGGAGGTCCGGGATGTCCTCGCGTATCTGCGGGTGCTCGCCAACCCGGAGGACTCCGTACCGCTGCGGCGCATTCTGAACGTACCCAAGAGGGGCATCGGCGACCGCGCGGAGGCGATGATCGACGCGCTCTCGCAGCGCGAGAAGATCTCCTTCCCGCAGGCGCTGAAGCGCGTTGACGAGGCGTACGGAATGGCGGCTCGCTCGGCGAACGCCGTCAAGCGTTTCAACGTGCTGATGGAGGAGCTGCGGACCATCGTCGAGTCCGGCGCGGGACCTGCCGTCGTCCTGGAGGCCGTGCTCGAACGGACCGGGTATCTGGCCGAGTTGCAGGCATCGACCGACCCGCAGGACGAGACGCGCATCGAGAACCTCCAGGAACTCGCCGCCGTGGCCCTGGAGTTCGAGCAGGACAGCGGTGAGGCGGACTCCGAGGGAGAGACGGACTCCGAGGGATTGACGGACTCAGAGGGAGAGGGCGCAGCCGGAGGCGCGGGCACAGGTGTGTCCGGCACGCTCTCCGAGTTCCTGGAGCGGGTCGCGCTCGTCGCCGACTCGGACCAGATCCCCGACGAGGACGACGGCTCCGGAGTCATCACGCTGATGACGCTGCACACCGCCAAGGGCCTCGAGTTCCCTGTCGTCTTCCTGACCGGCATGGAGGACGGCGTCTTCCCGCACATGCGCTCCCTCGGCCAGGTCAAGGAGCTTGAGGAGGAGCGCCGCCTCGCGTACGTGGGCATCACGCGCGCGCGGGAGCGGCTCTATCTGACGCGGTCCTCGATGCGCAGCGCCTGGGGACAGCCTTCGTACAACCCGCCGTCGCGCTTCCTGGAGGAGATCCCGGAGACCCATCTGGACTGGAAGCGGAAGGGTTCCGTCGGCGCACCGGCATCCTCCGGGCCCGCCGCCGGGATCGCCTCCTCCTTGTCGTCGTCGCGCTCGCGCAGCGGGGGCGCGCAGGGCTTCGCCACGCGCCGCGCCTCGGAGAAGCCGGTGGTCGCGCTGGCGATCGGCGACCGGGTCACGCACGACCAGTTCGGCCTCGGGACCGTGGTCGGAGTGAAGGGGACGGGTGCGAACGCCGAGGCGACGGTGGACTTCGGAGAGCCTAAGCCGAAGCGGCTCCTGCTGCGGTACGCGCCGGTGGAGAAGCTGTAACGCCGGGGGCGGCGGCCGGAGTTACGTCGGGTCGAGGCCGTGGCTGCGCAGCCACGGCAGCGGGTCGATCGCCGAGCCGCCGCCGGGGCGCACCTCGAAGTGGAGGTGCGGTCCGGTGGAGTTGCCGGAGTTGCCGGAGAAGGCGATGGGGTCGCCGGCCTTGACGGGGCCGCTGGAGACCTTGTGCGTGGAGAGGTGGCAGTACCACGTCTCCGTGCCGTCCTTGGCGGTCACGATCGCCATGTTGCCGTAGGCGCTGTTCCACTTCGTGGAGACGGTGCCGTCGGTGGCGGCGAGCACCTCGGTGCCGTACGACACCGGGAAGTCGATTCCGGAGTGCGCGGACATCCAGTTGATGCCCGCCTGTCCGTAGTACGCGCTCAGGCCGTGCTGCTTCACGGGAAGCGAGAACTTGGGGCGCAGGCGCTCCTTGCGCGCGGCTTCCTCGGCGGCCTTCTTCTCGGCGGCGACCTTCTCCGCCTTGAGGTCGATGCGCTCCTGGGTACGGCTCGCGCGGTCGGCGAAGTCGCCGGCGTCCGCGGAGAGGTTCGCCAGCTGCGTGTCGAGCTTGTTGTTGGCGGCGGAGGGCTGCACCGACGTGGGGTCCGGGGCCGATGCCGCCTGCGTCTCCTTCTCGTCGCCGCCGCCGAAGTCGCCCACAGAGGCGGCGGCGATACCCGCGACACCCATCACACAGGCGGAGGGCACGGCGACGGTGAAGAGCGCGGAGCGCTTGGCGGGGGAGCGGCGGCGGGCCCGCGAGCGGGAGCCGTGCGGACGGTCCATGACCGGCGGCTCGTCGTCACCGGCGGCGCCTCGGCGGCTCGGCTCGACCGGACCGAGTGAATCGGCGGGAGCCTCGTCGGGCGTGAACTCGTGCTCGGCGGCGGCCGGTTGTGCGTAGGCCTCGGGGGAGTGAGGCTCGGGGGCG
The DNA here is from genome assembly GCF_039533825.1 of Streptomyces rectiviolaceus. Taxonomy (NCBI): domain Bacteria; kingdom Bacillati; phylum Actinomycetota; class Actinomycetes; order Kitasatosporales; family Streptomycetaceae; genus Streptomyces; species Streptomyces rectiviolaceus. The sequence continues at coordinate 17,842 of NZ_BAAAUG010000057.1, read as the reverse complement.
TAGGACCCGGTGTCGTAAGGCGAATGCTCGTACGGTTCGGGTGCCTCGTACGTGTCGGGCGCTCCGGGCGTGTCCTGAGCCTCGTACGTCCCGAGCGTCCCGTGTGCCTCGTGCGTCTCGGGGGCGCCGTAGGCCTCGAGCGTCTCCGTGGCCCCGTAGGTCATGTCCTGGCCGCCGGAGTTCCACGCGGTCGCGTCGTACGCGCCGGTGTCGAAGGCCTGGGTCTCCCACTGGCCGGTCTGCTGCGGCTGGTGCTGCTGCTGCGGTTGGTGCTGCGGTTGGTTCCAGGCGCCCGCGTCCCACTGGGCAGTGGCGTCGGGGCCCGGCTGCGCCGGGATCTCGGCGGAGAGATGCTGGTATCCGCCGGTGGACCACATGGTGCTGTCGTAACTGCCGGTCTCGTAGCCACTGGTGTCGTACGCGGCCTGGTGCTGTGCGGCGTACGGGTCGTAGTTCAGCGTCTGCTGCGTCCCCGTGGTGGACCACTGGCCGGTGTCGTACGAACTGCCGGGCATGTCGCCGAAGAGCGGGTCGGACGCGAAGCTTCCGGTGTCGGGACCGGTCGTCGCATAGCTGCCTGTGGTGTCGAAGCTTCCCGTGGAGTAGCCGTCGTACCCGGTGTAGGCGCCGTGCTGGGTGCTCTGCTGGTCATACGCCGCGTAGGGCGCATAGTCGGCGGGTGCCGAGGCCGGGGGTGTCGAGCTCCCCGACGGGTGACGGTCGTTCACCAACTTCTCTTTCGCCTCGGCAGCAGGGGCAGAGCAGTGCGGTGACTGTACCCGGCGGTATGCGGGCGCGACAATCTTCGGCAGGTTTCGTGCTCTCAGGAAACGGGCATTCGGCCGCCTTTCGGCGGACTGCGGGCACAGCTTTGGCCCTGCGTTCGAGCTCCGTTCGACAAATTGCCCGCATCGAGGGGTGCGTGAGCCGCTCGTCAGGCCACGGTCAGTCCGTTCTCGGCGCCGGTCGTAGAGGTTCCCGGGGCGGGCAGATCGAGGGCCTGGCGGATTCCGGCGGCGACCGCGGGGTGCACGGGCAGGGCGAGATGACCGATTCCGGAGACACGTACGTTCTGCGCGATCAGGTCGGGATGATTGACGCAGGCCGTCTCGAGGGGGGCCATCAGCTGGTCCAGGTCGCTCCAGAAGCTCACGAACCGGGTCCGGCAGCCGGGCGCCGGCTCGCGCAGCTCTTTGATCACGTCCGAGCCGGGACGCATCTGGCGCACGATCGGGTGCGCGTCGGCCAGCGGCACGACCCGCGTTCCCTCGTGTGGGGTACCGAGGGTGACCAGCGTGCGGACGCGTACGTCGCCGCCGAGGCGCTGCGCGTAATAGCGGGCTATCAGGCCGCCGAGGCTGTGCCCGACGATGTCCACCTGGTGGTGGCCCGTGCGCTCGCAGATCTCCTCTATGTGGCGGCCGAGCAGCTCGGCGGCCGTGCGGATGTCGCACGTGAGGGGGGAGTAGTTGAGGGACTCCACGTGCTGGCCGCCGTGCTGGGCCAGGGAGCGGCGCAGGAGGACGAAGACCGAGCGGTTGTCGATGAAGCCGTGCAGGAGGACGACCGGCGGCCGGCTCTCCGCGGGGAGCCGTGGGGCGTCGGGACGCGGCAGTTCGGCGGCGACCCTGCGTTCCTGGACGATGCCCGAGGGGTAGAGGAGGAGGTGGCCGGCGAGGATCGCCACCTCGAGTGCGGTCGCTTTCAGCAGAGCCATGGACAGTCCCGCCAGTCTGGCGGGCAGCAGAAGGCAGGGCGGGCGAAAGGGCAGGACCCTCGTGATGGTCATGGTCGACCTCCCGGTCGGCACGCGGGAGGACGGCTCTGTCCCCCGTGTGCCCGTAGCGGGGAGGCGTGAGCGAGGTCGTACGGCGGCGATGCGTGGTCAGCGCCGGTGGCGCCCCGCATACCGGCGCGATCGCCGATGTCCCGCATCACCACGGCGCGCGGCGGACGGCGCGGTGGTACGGCGACCTCGTTGCGGCTCCCCTTGCGCCGTCCCGGAAGCGGTCCGTATGCCGCTGGATACGGGAGTGGCGCGCAGCGAACGTGTCCCATCGTGTGATTTCCCCCTCGCTCTCCACCGTGAAACTGCCGGGTGCGAGATGCTGGAGATAACGTTCGTTCACTTCCCCGGCCGGTGCGGCACGGGGTGCCAGTGCTTGGACAGATGGATATCGGTACATGGAGGCAGTGATGGGTGTGGCAGCCGGTCCGATCCGCGTGGTGGTGGCGAAGCCGGGTCTCGACGGTCATGATCGCGGAGCCAAGGTGATCGCGAGGGCACTGCGTGACGCGGGTATGGAGGTCATCTACACCGGCCTGCATCAGACGCCCGAGCAGGTGGTGGACACCGCGATCCAGGAGGACGCCGACGCGATCGGTCTGTCCATCCTCTCCGGCGCCCACAACACGCTCTTCGCGCGCGTGATCGAGCTCCTCAAGGAGCGCGACGCGGAGGACATCAAGGTCTTCGGCGGCGGCATCATCCCCGAGGCGGACATCGCGCCGCTCAAGGAGAAGGGTGTCGCGGAGATCTTCACGCCCGGGGCGACGACGGCATCGATCGTGGACTGGGTCAGGGCGAACGTCCGTCAGCCTGCGGGCGCCTGACGGCCTCCTCGTGGTGGAGGGAGCGTCCGCCGTCCTTCCCTTCCGCAGGGCGCTTCGCGCTGACCCGGGGGTGCCTGAGAGGGTGCCTAAGATGACGGCACCCCCGGGTCTTCCCGCGCCGCGCCAGGGTTCCCCGGCTCCGCGCCAAGCTCCCTGCCCGGATCCCCGCCCAGCTCCGCCCGCATCGCCGCGCGTAGACGCAACGTACTGACCAGGCGCTGGAAGGCCTCCGACCAGTAGCCGCCCGCGCCGGGGGACGCGTCCTCGGGCTCGTCCGGGATCGCGGTCAGTACGTCGAGACGGACCGCCTCCGCCGGGTCGAGGCAGCGCTCCGCCAGGCCCATCACTCCGCTGAAGCTCCAGGGGTAACTCCCGGCGTCCCGCGCGATGTTCAGCGCGTCCACCACTGCCCGCCCCAGCGGTTCCGACCAGGGCAGCGCGCACACGCCGAGCAGCTGGAACGCCTCCGAGAGGCCGTGCGTCGCGATGAACCCCGCGACCCAGTCGGCCCGCTCCCCGGCCGGCAGCGCGGCGAGGAGCTTCGCGCGCTCGGCGAGTGATGCCGCGCCGGGGCCCGCCGCGTCAGGGGAAGAGGGAGCCCCGAGCAGTGCCCGGGACCAGAGCGCGTCACGCTGCCGCACGGCCGCGCGGCACCATGCGGCGTGCAGTTCGCTCTGCCAGTCGTCGGCCACGGGCAGCGCCACGATCTCGGCGGGCGTCCGGCCGCCGAGCCGCTGCGGCCAGGTGCCGAGCGGGGCGGCGTCCACCAGCTGGCCGAGCCACCAGGAGCGTTCGCCCCGTCCGGCGGGCGGCTTCGGGGTGACGCCGTCGCGCTCCATGCCCGCGTCGCACTCGTGCGGTGCCTCGACCGTGAGCGTCGGCGTGGTCTTCGTGCCCTGCGCGTGGTCGATGGCCACGCAGGAGGCGGCGCGGTCCGCCATCCGCGCGGCGAGGGCGGAAGCGGGGAGCGCGGAGAGGAGCTCGGCCGCCGTGGCACGGACGTTGCGGCTGCGGTCGGTGAGGGCCTGCTCCAGGAACGGCTCATCCGCGTCGCACAGTTGGGTGCGCAGGGAGTCGAGGAACATCAGGCGGTCCTCCGCCCGCTCCGTGCTCCAGGTGGTGGCGAGCAGGTCCCGCGCGGCGGCCGGGTCATGCGCCCGCACCGCGCCGAGCAGGGCGACCCGTTCGGCGAACAGACCCTCCTCCCACAGCTGTTGGACCTGTGCTGTCTCCTCCGGGGCGGGCAGGGTCACCCCACCGCCCGGAGTGGAGCGGAGCGCGAACTTCCAGTCCGGGTTGAGCCGAGCGAGCCACAGCGCCCTCGGGCCCGCGAAGGCTAGGGCCTGCGGCCGCAGGTCCGTGCGCCCGCGGGCCGCGTTCAGGAGCGCAGGAAGCAGCTCGGGCGGCGCCGCGAAGCCGCGGTCGTTGGCCAACGCGAGCCACTGCGGGAGCAGCTCCATCAGGTCGGGCACCGCGCCTCGGCGTCCGCCGCTGCCCGCGCCGGGGTGGTCGGTGAGCAGCGTGGCGAGCCTGCGCCGTGCCGTGGGCGGCACCAGGGGCCTGGGATCGTCCGCGGCGGGCTCGGGAGGTGCCGCGGCGGGCGCGGGGCGCAGCCCGGCTCTGCGCCGGACGGTCTGCACGGCGGCCGCGTCCAGCAGGGCGGTCGGTGCGTCCTTCTCCTGGTCGTGCACGGGGGGTGTGCGGCGGTCGGTGCCGAGGAGCGCGGCGGTTACCAGGTCTTCCCAGGGGGTGACGGTCGCTTGGGTGAGTGCGGTGGTGCCGGTCATGTGGACTCCTCTCGCGGGCGGATCTCTCCGTCGGATCTCTCGGGCGGATCTCTAGGTCTTTCGGCTGGATCGGCTGCCTTGGATCCGCCGTCTTGGGTCTGTCGGAGAACATCGCGGTGCGCGTTGAGGTGGGCGTTGTGGCGCCTTCAGTGGGCGTTGCGGTGTTGCGTTGTCTCGGCGGGCCTGGCGGGCCCCGTGGTGTGCTGCGCGGACCCAGCGCTCTTCCGAGGCGTGGTGGTCAGCACAGCGCCACCGCCTCTCCCCCTCCTCGCGGCCAGGCCGTCAGAGGGGTGAAGCCCTCGTGACCACACTCGCCGAAGACCGTCACCGAAGCGCCTCCGGAGAGTGCCACCAGCCGCCACAGGCCCGATCGGGAGGTCGCCGAAGGGGTGATGGGCAGGGCCATCTCGCCTCCCGCGTCCGCCAGTTGCCAGCCATCCGAGGCAGGGCCCGGATGTGGGGTCGGTATCACTTCGCTCAACGTCACCGGCCAGGAATCCAGCCAAGGGTCGTCCCGCAGCACCTCGCCGTAGCGACGCGCGGCCTGTTCTGTCCGGACGCCCGGAGGCCGGGTCGCCGCCGGCGCGGGAGCGCCGAACTGTTCGCCCAGGTCGGCCCGGAGCTGTCCGGCGCCCGGATACGCGGTCAGCTCGGCGTCCAGCGCGAGGCCGACCGGCAGCGCGAGCGCGGGTGCGCGGCCCGCGGCTCCGTACGACAGGAGCAGGGCCGTGCGCCCGGACTCCGCGCCGTGCAGCCATATCCGGCGGGTGGTGAGCTTGCTGTCCGCCGTGTCGTACTGCGCGAGCACCAGCCAGCGGTCCCGCACCGGCGGGCCCTGCGCCGACGTGGGCAGGCCTGTGCGGGAGCGGACCGTGGCCGCCAGGGCCTCCGGCAGTTGCTCGCGGTGCAGCCAGCCCTGGTCGAGGAGGTGGAGGAGCGCGCACTCCTCCAGCATTCGCACCGGCCAGCCGGGACCGGAGGAGGGTATGGACCCCAACTCCCGCACACGCGAGGCAAGTCCGGGCGCCTGCGCGTCGACCATCCGGGCCGCAGTCTCCTCCCACAGTCCGTACCCCGCCTGCTCGGCGGAGGCTATGCCGCCGCGCAGCAGATCGGAGAGGCGTTGCTCCAGCTCCGTCACGCCCGCCGTGACCCGCTCGGCCCGCCGCTCCGCCCTGCGGCGCGCGGCCTCGGGGTCAGCGGGCGGTGTGGCCGGCGCCGTGTCCGAAGTCCGCTTCGTCTCCGCTCTCTTGCGGCGCCCCGCCAGCCACTCCTCCGCCCAGACCGGCGGCCGCGCGTCCGGCACCGAGCCAAATGGCGCCTCGCCACCCGCTGTCCAGAGCAGCAGCAGCCCGAGCGCGTGCTTGCACGGGAACTTGCGGCTCGGACAACTGCACTTGTACGCCGGGCCTGCCCCGCCGGTGATGTCCGCGATGTCGACGATCGTCTGATACGGCTTGCTGCCACTTCCCTTGCACAGTCCCCACACCGTCCCCTCGCCCGAACTGCCCGCCTCCGACCATGGGCCGGCGACGCCGAGTTTGCTTCCCGCCTTGCGTGACGGGGCGTCAGGTGCCAAGGCAAGGACCTGATCCGCCGTCCAGCGCACCCCCTGCTGAGTCATGTCATCGAAGGTAGATCCCACCACTGACAATCGATCCCGCACGCAATGTCTGTGCAGGTCAGAGCGGTGCGAGGGGTGATTGTCAGTGGCGTGGTGCACGGTTGGAATCACATCCGGGCCAGATGCGTCCGGACGAGTTGGAGGGGGATCGCTCCATGACCGTGTCCATCGACTCGACGACCTCGACGACCGGGAACCAGACCGCGTCCGTATCCGCGTCCGCAGCCGCGCCCGCGGGTGAGGCGGAGGTGCTGCGGCCGCACGCCGAGCACGATTTCGCCGCCGAACTGGCAGCGCTCGCCGCGCAGGACGACCGGCCGCGGCCTGTCCGCTGGCGGCTCTCGCCGTGGGCGGTCGCGACGTATCTGCTCGGTGGCACGCTGCCCGACGGGACGGTGATCTCGCCGAAGTACGTGGGGCCGCGCCGCATCGTCGAGGTCGCCGTCACCACCCTCGCCACTGACCGCGCGCTGCTTCTGCTCGGCGTGCCCGGTACCGCGAAGACCTGGGTGTCCGAGCATCTGGCGGCCGCTGTCAGCGGGGACTCGACGCTGCTGGTGCAGGGCACGGCGGGGACGCCGGAGGAGGCGATCCGATACGGCTGGAACTACGCACAGTTGCTCGCGCACGGCCCCAGCCGCGACGCGCTCGTGCCGAGCCCCGTCATGCGGGCCATGTCCGACGGCATGACGGCGCGGGTCGAGGAGCTGACCCGCATCCCCGCCGACGTGCAGGACACGCTGATCACGATCCTGTCGGAAAAGACCCTTCCCATACCGGAGTTGGGCCAGGAGGTGCAGGCCGTACGAGGCTTCAACCTCATCGCCACGGCCAACAACCGCGACCGCGGGGTCAACGACCTGTCGAGCGCGCTGCGCCGCCGCTTCAACACCGTGGTCCTTCCGCTGCCGGAGAGCGCGGACGCCGAGGTCGACATCGTCTCGCGCCGTGTCGATCAGATCGGGCGCTCGCTCGATCTGCCGACCGGGCCCGAGGGGATCGACGAGATACGCCGTGTCGTCACCGTCTTCCGCGAGCTGAGGGACGGGGTGACGGCCGACGGGCGGACGAAGGTGAAGTCGCCGAGCGGCACGCTCTCGACGGCCGAGGCGATCTCCGTCGTGACCAACGGCCTGGCTCTGGCCGCCCACTTCGGGGACGGGGTGCTGCGGCCGGGCGATGTCGCCGCGGGCATCCTCGGCGCGGTCGTCCGTGACCCGGCGGCGGACCGGGTGATCTGGCAGGAGTACTTGGAGGCGGTGGTCCGTGAGCGTGACGGATGGAAGGACTTCTACCGCGCGTGCCGTGAGGTGAGTGTGTGACGGACGCGGGCCGCGCGAGTGCGGATATCGGTGTGCGTGTGCGTGTGCGTGTGGGTGCGGGTGCGGGTGTGACGGTGGCTGGTTCGCGTGAGACGGAGAGGGGGCGGACATGAGCGATGAGGTGCGTGAGGGCGAGGCGCGCACGGGCGGGGGGCCGTTGCTGCTCGGGGTGCGGCATCACGGGCCGGGGTCGGCGCGTGCGGTGCGGGCCGCACTCGAGGAGGGCGCGCCGCGCGTGGTGCTGATCGAGGGGCCGCCGGAGGCCGACGCGCTGGTGGCGCTCGCGGCGGACGAGGGCATGCGGCCGCCGGTCGCGCTGCTCGCGCACGTGGTGGACGAACCGGGCCGGTCGGCGTTCTGGCCACTGGCCGAGTTCTCGCCGGAGTGGGTAGCGATCAAGTGGGCCGCGGGGGCCGGGGTTCCGGTCAGGTTCATGGACCTTCCGGCGGCGCATTCGTTGGCGCGGACGGAGGAGACGGAGGACGCCCCGAAGGGGGAGCCGGGCGACCCCGCGTCTTCGGGGGACGCGGACGCGGTACGGATCGATCCTCTTGCGGTGCTCGCCGAGACCGCCGGATACGACGATCCCGAGCGGTGGTGGGAGGACGTCGTCGAGCACCGAGGTGCGGGAGCGGACGTGTTCGCGCCGTTCGACGCGCTGGGCGAGGCCATGGGGGCGCTGCGCGAGGAGTTCGGGACCGGTGGGCACGACCGTGACCTGGTGCGCGAGGCGTACATGCGGACGCAAGTGCGGGCGGCGCAACGCGAGTTCGGGGCAGCCGGCGTTGCGGTCGTGTGCGGGGCCTGGCATGTGCCTGCGCTGCGGCAGAAGGTGACCGTGGCGGCGGACCGGGCGCTGCTCAAAGGGCTGCCCAAGGTGAAGGTCGACATGACCTGGGTGCCCTGGACGCACCGCCGCCTCTCCCGGGCCAGTGGATACGGCGCGGGGATCGACTCGCCCGGCTGGTACGGCCATCTGTTCAGCGCGCCGGACCGCCCCGTCGAGCGCTGGCTGACCAAGGTCGCGCGGCTCTTTCGGGACGAGGACAGGCTCGTGTCGTCCGCACATGTCATCGAGGCGGTACGGCTCGCGGACACGCTCGCCGCGATGCGGGGGCGTCCGCTGCCGGGGCTCACCGAGACCACGGACGCGATCCGGGCGGTGATGTGCGAGGGCTCCGACGTGCCGCTGTCCCTGGTGCACGACAAGCTCGTCGTCGGGGACGTCCTCGGGGAGGTGCCGGACTCGGCGCCCGCGGTGCCGTTGCAGCGCGATCTCACGCGGCTCCAGCGGAAGCTCCGGCTCAAACCGGAGGCCCTCGAACGGGAGTTGGAGCTCGACCTGCGCAAGGAGACGGACGCCGCGCGCAGCAGGCTGCTGCATCGGCTCCGGCTGCTCGGAATCGGCTGGGGCGAGCCCGCCGCGTCGCGGGGGAGTACGGGTACGTTCCGGGAGACCTGGCGGCTGCGGTGGGAGCCGGAGCTCTCCGTGCGGGTGGCGGAGGCGGGGGTGTGGGGGACGACCGTGGTCGCGGCGGCCACGACTCGGGCGGAGTCCGATGCCGTCGGGGCCGGCGCCCTGGCCGATGTCACCGCGCTGGCCGAGCGGTGTCTGCTGGCCGAGTTGCCGGACGCGTTGCCGGTGGTGATGCGGGTCCTGGCGGACCGGGCGGCGCTGGACGCGGACGTCGGGCATCTGGCGCAGGCGTTGCCCGCGTTGGTGCGTTCGCTCCGGTACGGGGATGTGCGGGGCACGGACACGGCCGCGCTCGGTGAAGTGGCTCTGGGGCTCGCGGAGCGGGTGTTCGTCGGGCTGCCCCCTGCGTGTGCGGGGCTGGACCAGGACGCTGCGCTCGAGATGCGGGGACATGTGGACGCAGTTCACCAAGCGGTGGGCCTGCTGGGGGAGTTGGGCTCTGGTCCTGAGGGCGAGGGGGTGCCTCGTCCGAGTGCGACCGCGGTCGGCGCGGGTGTGCGGGGGCGGTGGTACTCCGTGTTGAGGGTGTTGGGGGAGCGGGACAGCGTTGCCGGGGTGGTGCGGGGGCGGTGCGTGCGGATCCTGATGGACGGCGGGGAACTGGCCGATGGGGAGGCCGCTCGGTTCATGGGGCTCGCCCTGTCCCGGGGGACCGAGCCCGCTGAAGCCGCCGCCTGGATCGAGGGCTTCGTGGGCGGTGGGTCAGGTGGCGGCATGTTGCTCGTGCACGACGAGCGGCTGCTCGGACTCGTCGACGACTGGTTGAGCGGGGTAACTGACCGCGCCTTCACCGACGTGCTGCCACTGCTGCGGCGCACCTTCTCGGCGTACGAACCGGGGGTGCGGCGGACTCTGGGCGAACTGGTGCGGCGGGGTCCGTCGGGGTCCGGCGGCGGCGCGGCCGTCACCGGGGGGATACCTGGCTTCGGGGCGGAACTTGACGGCGAGCGCGCGGATGCCGTTCTGCCGGTGCTGAGTCTGTTGCTCGGGGGTGGGGTCGGGGCCGGGCCCGAGGCCGACCCCGGGGCCGGGGCACTGTCCTTCGCCGGTGCCGGTGCCGGTGCCGGTGCCGGTGCCGGTGACGGTGCCGGTGACGGTGACCGTGACGAGTTTGTGGGGGTGGGGCGATGACACGGGATGTGGCTCAGGGCGGGGCAGGGGATGCGGCGGCGGACGGAGCTCAGGGCGTGGCTGTAGGTGCGGATCGGGATGTTTCGTCGGCCGTGGCGCGTGGCCGAGGGGAGGACCCCGTAGGGGAGCGGATGCGGCGGTGGCGGCTTGTGCTCGGTGGGGGTGGGGCGGACGGAACGGGGTGCGAGCTCGCCGGGCGTGACGCGGCGATGGACGGGGCGCTCGGCGCGCTGTACGGGGGAGGGGATGGAGGGAAGAAGGACCGGGGGCGGGACCGTTCGGCGGGGCTCGGGGCGTCCGCGCCGTCCGTGTCGCGCTGGCTCGGGGACATCCGGACGTACTTCCCCTCGTCCGTCGTCCAGGTCATGCAGCGCGACGCCATCGAGCGGCTCGGCCTGTCCACGCTGCTCCTGGAGCCCGAGATGCTCGAGGCCGTCGAGGCCGACGTGCATCTGGTGGGGACCCTTCTCTCCCTCAACAAGGCCATGCCTGAGACCACCAAGGAGACCGCGCGGGCCGTCGTGCGGAAGGTCGTCGAGGACCTGGAGAAACGGCTCGCCACGCGCACCCGTGCCACCCTCACCGGCGCGCTCGACCGCAGCGCCCGCGTCAGCAGGCCGCGCCACCACGACATCGACTGGAACCGCACGATCGCGGTCAACCTCAAGAACTACCTGCCGGAGTACAAGACGATCGTGCCCGAGCGGCTCATCGGGTACGGGCGGGCGTCTCAGTCCGTGAAGAAGGAGGTCATCCTCTGCATCGACCAGTCGGGCTCGATGGCCGCGTCCGTCGTCTACGCCTCGGTGTTCGGAGCCGTGCTCGGTTCGATGCGGTCGCTCAACACGCGGCTCGTCGTGTTCGACACGAATGTCGTCGACCTCACCGATCAGCTCGACGACCCGGTGGACGTGCTGTTCGGCACGCAGTTGGGCGGCGGGACCGACATCAACCGGGCGCTCGCGTACTGCCAGTCGCAGATCACCCGGCCCGCGGACACCATCGTCGTCCTCATCAGCGACCTGTACGAAGGGGGCATACGCAACGAGATGCTGAAGCGGGTCGCGGCGATGAAGGCGTCCGGGGTGCAGTTCGTGACGCTGCTCGCGCTCTCCGACGAGGGGACACCCGCGTACGACCGGGAGCACGCGGCGGCGCTCTCGGCGCTCGGCGCACCGGCCTTCGCGTGTACCCCGGATCTCTTCCCGGAGGTGATGGCGGCGGCGATCGAGAAGCGGCCTCTTCCCATACCGGACATGAGCACGCATCGGTAACAGGGGACTTGCGGAAGAGTGGGCGGCCCGTGCGAGGATCGGCGGGCTTCACTCCCGGAGTTACGCTCCGTGTCTCGCCCCGCCCAGCAGAGGAATCTCCTCGTCTTGACTCCCGCAGCAGTCGTTCTGCCTGATACCGCTGTGCGCCTGGTGCGCGCGGTGGCCGGGCGGCGTGCGCTGCAAGTGGTGCTGCTGCTGGCCGGGTTGCTCGCGCTGGGTTTCCTCTGTGGAGAGCGGGCGGCGGCGGTGGACGGAGCACCGGCTCCGGAGCGTGCACGGGTGACTGAACCTGTGCGTGAGCGGGTGGCCGAACCCGTGCGTGAGACCGCGCGGGACGGGCGCGAGGCGGTGCGTGACGCCTCGGTCGAGCCGGTGGCCGACGCCGCCGAGCCCGCGGTCCGGACCGCGCGGGGTGCCGTGCGGCCGGTCGTGGACGGGACCACCGGAGTTCTCGAGGGTGCGCCGCGGCGGGTGTTGCCCGAGGCGCCAGACCCTTCCGGCATCCCCAGCATCCCCAGCCCCGGCGCCCCCGGCATGTCCGACCTGCCTGGCCCTGGTCCCGGCGCGGGCGACGACACGGACGACGGCGCCGAGCCCTCCACTCCGGAGAGCGCCGCCAAGCCCGACGACGGCCGGGGCGAGGCGGGCGCTCGGGCGCATGAGGCGCGGAAGAAGCCAGGGGCGCGGGCCGGGTCCTCGTACGGCACCGGCACCAGCCCCACGTACCCGGGCGGTCAGCAGACGCGCGGCGCCGCCCTGTTCGGCGATGACGCCTCGGACGACGCGGACCGCACCGGACACGAGCCGTTCCCGCCCGCGCCCGGTGATCCGGCGCGGACCCTGGGCGGTCAGTCGGCCGGTGACGGGAGTTCGACGCGGCACGGCGATCCATGTGCCGCCTCGCTCGACAGCCGTGCGCCGGTGCGGCTTCTGCAGGGTGCCGGGGCCGGTCAGGTCCCCGCGCCGGTCCGCGAACGACACCGGGACATTCTCGAATTCCCTGGCTAGGGCAGCCCTTTCCCCGCGAAGACCTGCCGCGCGGGGGTGGCAAAGGTCTGCCCGCCGACCGGACGTATCCGGGTCGGATTCACAGCCAGAGTTCGAAGGATCTGAAGCACGCATGAACAAGAACATCCGTCGTTCCATCGTCATAGCCGCCGGTGTCACGGGCGCGTGGGCGCTCGGTTCCGCCGTGGCCAGCGCGGACGAACTGCCCCAGCACTCCGTCGCCCTGCCGGACAACGCGTCCGACGCGGTCGCCGACGTCACGGGTGACGTCCCCGACGTCGCCGACGTCCAGGGCAAGGCGAAGTCCACCGTCGCCGACGTCCGAGGCACGGCGAAGTCCACCGTCACGGAAGCGAAGGCGGAAGCGAAGGCCACAGCCAAGGCCGGAGCCCCCAAGGTCGAGCTCCCCCAGGTCGACGCCCCCAAGGCCCCCGCGGTCGGCACCCCCGCGTTCGACGCCCCGAACGTCACGACCCCGAACGTCACGACCCCGAACGTCACGACCCCGAACGTCACGACCCCGGACGTCAGCACCCCCGAAGACTCCGTCGACTACCTCTTCGGCCCCCTCTCCGCCTTCGCCCCGGACATCGAGGGCGCCCCGGCGAACGCGACGCAGACCGCGACGCAGACCGCCACCCCGATCGTCGACGAGACGGCCACGGCCGTACTGCCGCCCGTCGCCGCGACCGCCGTCGACGGCGTCGTGCCGGTCGCCGGGCAGGCGGCCAATGACGCCACCTACCTGGCGCAGGGCGTGGCCGGCGATGTGACGCCGTTCGCCGGTGGGGTCGTCGGCGAGGTCCCGCCGTTCGCGCAGGGTGTCGCGGGCGATGTGCAGCCCTTCGCGGACGGCGTCGTCGGCTCGGTGTCGCCGTTCGTGCAGACCGTCACCGACCAGGTGCAGCCCGTCGTGCAGGGCGTCGGCGGGAGCGCGGACCAGCTGGCGTACGGCGTGACGGGCGATGTGCAGCCGTTCGCCGGTGGCGTCACCGGCCAGGTCTCGCCGTTCGCGCAGGACCTGACGGGCACCGTCTCGCCCGACGCGCAGTCCCTCGCGGGGAACGCCCTCACCGGCGTCCAGGGCGTGGCGGACTCGATCGCTCCGAGCTACCTGCCGACGTACGAGCAGGCGTACAACGCCACGCACAACGCGGCGCACAACGCGACGTACAGCGTCTGACAGCGGAAGCGACAGCCGTGCGGCGGCGCGAGCTGTCCCAGCCGTAGCAGCTACCAGCCGTAACAGGAGCAAACGGGCGGTCCCTGTCACCACAGGGGCCGCCCGTCCCGCGTTCGGATCCGCTAAGGCCCGCGATCTGTGACAGTCATCACCGCCCAAATGTGATCTGCGATTTAGGGACCTACGGCCCACGGCGATAACCTGCGAGACGGACATGCCGCGTACCGGACTCCGTCCTACGCCTCCCTTGTGACAGCGCAGTCACGTTGCCCTCCGCGGCACGCCCACGCAGACAGCTGACCACAAAGCAGCGAGATCGCAGCGAGATCACGGAAAAGGGACGGACGCGCGTGGACCTGTTCGAGTACCAGGCGAGGGACCTCTTCGCCAAGCACGGTGTACCGGTGCTGGCCGGTGAAGTCATCGACACGCCTGAGGCGGCGCGCGAGGCCACCGAGAAGCTGGGCGGCAAGTCGGTCGTCAAGGCACAGGTGAAGGTCGGTGGCCGCGGCAAGGCCGGCGGCGTGAAGCTGGCCGACACCGCGGACGAAGCCGTCGCTCGCGCGACGGACATCCTCGGGATGGACATCAAGGGCCACACGGTCCACAAGGTGATGATCGCCGAGCTGTCCCCGGAGATCGAGGCGGAGTACTACGTCTCGTACCTCCTCGACCGCACCAACCGCACCTTCCTGGCCATGGCCTCGGTGCAGGGCGGCATGGACATCGAGGAGGTCGCGGAGAAGACTCCCGAGGCCCTCGCGAAGGTCCCGGTCAACGCCGTCGAAGGCGTGAACATCGACAAGGCCCGCGAGATCGTGGCCCAGGCGAAGTTCCCGGCCGAGGTGGCCGAGGGTGTCGCCGAGGCCATGGTGACCCTGTGGGACACCTTCGTCGCCGAGGACGCGCTCCTCGTCGAGGTCAACCCGCTGGTGAAGACCAAGGACGGCCGCATCCTGGCCCTGGACGGCAAGGTCTCGCTCGACGAGAACGCCGACTTCCGCCAGGCCGACCACGCGGCGCTCGAGGACAAGGACGCAGCCAACCCGCTCGAGGCTGCTGCCAAGGCCAAGAACCTCAACTACGTGAAGCTCGACGGCGAGGTCGGCATCATCGGCAACGGCGCGGGTCTCGTCATGAGCACCCTCGACGTCGTCGCGTACGCCGGTGAGGCGCACAACAACGTCAAGCCGGCCAACTTCCTCGACATCGGCGGCGGCGCTTCGGCCGAGGTCATGGCGAACGGCCTGGAGATCATCCTCGGCGACCCGGACGTCAAGTCCGTCTTCGTCAACGTCTTCGGTGGCATCACCGCGTGCGACGAGGTCGCCAACGGCATCGTCCAGGCGCTTGAGCTCCTCAAGTCCAAGGGCGAGGAAGTCACCAAGCCGCTGGTCGTCCGTCTCGACGGCAACAACGCGGAGCTGGGTCGCAAGATCCTGTCGGACGCGAACCACCCGCTCGTGCAGCGCGTGGACACCATGGACGGCGCGGCCGACAAGGCCGCCGAGCTCGCGGCTGCGAAGTAAGGGACCAGGTCAGAACACCATGGCTATCTTCCTGACCAAGGACAGCAAGGTCATCGTCCAGGGCATGACCGGTGCCACGGGCATGAAGCACACCAAGCTCATGCTGGGCGACGGCACGAACATCGTCGGCGGCGTGAACCCGCGCAAGGCCGGCACGTCCGTCGACTTCGACGGCACCGAGGTACCGGTCTTCGGCTCCGTCGCCGAGGCGATGGAGAAGACGGGCGCCGACGTCTCCGTCCTCTTCGTGCCGCCGGCCTTCTCCAAGGCCGCCGTCGTCGAGGCGATCGACGCCGAGATCCCCCTCGCGGTCGTCATCACCGAGGGCATCGCCGTCCACGACTCCGCCGCCTTCTGGGCGTACGCGAAGTCGAAGGGCAACAAGACCCGCATCATCGGCCCGAACTGCCCCGGTCTCATCACCCCGGGTCAGTCGAACGCCGGCATCATCCCGGGCGACATCACGAAGCCGGGCCGCATCGGCCTGGTCTCGAAGTCCGGCACGCTGACGTACCAGATGATGTACGAGCTCCGTGACATCGGCTTCTCCTCGGCCGTCGGCATCGGTGGCGACCCGGTCATCGGCACGACGCACATCGACGCGCTCGCCGCGTTCGAGGCCGACCCCGACACCGACCTGATCGTCATGATCGGCGAGATCGGCGGCGACGCCGAGGAGCGTGCGGCGGACTTCATCGCGAAGAACGTGACGAAGCCGGTCGTCGGCTACGTCGCCGGCTTCACCGCGCCCGAGGGCAAGACCATGGGCCACGCCGGCGCCATCGTCTCCGGCTCCTCCGGCACGGCTGCCGCCAAGAAGGAGGCCCTTGAGGCCGCGGGCGTCAAGGTCGGCAAGACGCCGACCGAGACCGCCAAGCTGGCGCGAGCCATTCTCGCGGGCTGAAGCTTGACCTGAGCTGTTGAAGGTGGGCCCGCATCTCACTCACGTGAGGTGCGGGCCCACCTTTCTCTGTCTGCGGGGCGTATGTGGCTGGTCGCGCAGTTCCCCGCGCCCTTAGCGGGCCTGCGGCGTCAGTCTTTCCGGGCCGCTCGACAAGTCCTCGCGCAGCTTCTTGTGGAGGCTCTGGTCCGCGTACGTCAACGGGCCAGGACCCATCCGTGGCGGGACTCCGTTGATGGCCTTGCCCGGGGACTGGGGCGGTTCGTAGTGCGTGGGGGCCGTGCGCAGCGTCAGGGCCGTGGCGCCGACGATCAACGCCGTGAAGGCGATCGCCGCGCGGGTCCAGAAGCGGGCGCGGTGCTCGCTTCCCGTGCGTACCCGGCGCGCGTTCGGGGGCCGCAGCTTCTCCGCGCGGCACAGTTCGCCGAGGCGCTGGTGCAGCGCGTCGGGCGTCGCCGCCTGGCCGGGGAGCTTCTCGGCGATCGCCTCGCGCGCGCGTAGGAGACGGCCGGCCGCCGCGGGCGTGCTCGCCTCCGTCTCGGCCGCGGTCTCGGGCAGGTCGAGCCCGACGCCGTCGTAGAGCAGGAGGGTGCGGCGCTGCGCGGGCGGCAGGCTCATCAGTACGTCGAGGAAGGCGCGGTCCGCCGCTTCGGCGGGCGGGGCGTCCGGCTGCCGGTGGGCGGGGCGGAGGCGGTGCCAGGGGGACATCGCGTACTCGTACGCCGCCGCGCGCACCCAGCCCGCCGGGTCGCGGTCGACGGCGACCTCGGGCCAGCGCTGCCAGGCGAGCTGGAAGGCGCGCTCCACGGATTCCTGGGCGAGGGTGCGGCGGCCGGTGAGGAGATAGGTCTGGCGTACGAGGCCGGGGGCGCAGGTCGCGCAGAGCGTGTCGAAGGCTTCGGCGGGGGTTGCCACCGTGGTGGGCCTTGACGGCTCGGGCTCCGGCTCGGGACCCTGCCCGGGATCTGGCTCGGGACCCTGCTCGGGACCCCGAGCGGCTTGGGCGACGGCCGTCGTCGGCGTCACCGGCTCGGGCCGGGTGTGACCGTTCATCGCCGCGCCCACCGGGATGCGTGCGGGGGACTTCTCGTCCTTGGCGTCGAGCTTCGTGTCGAGCTTGGTGCCGACGGGCGGCGCCAGGTCCTTGGCCCAGCTGGGGCGCCGTACGGAGCGCTTGCCCGCGACGGCCCGCTCGTTCGCGATCTCGGCCAGCAGCTTCGCGTAGACCTCACGCCTGCGGCCGCGTGGCGTCGAGCGGCCCGACTCCCAGGCGCGGACCGTCTCCCGGGTGACGCCCACCTTCGCGGCGACTTCGGCCTGGCTCAGGGACCTCGCCTCGCGCAGGCGCCGGCGTTCCTTCGGGGACGGCAACGGGGTGGCAGGGCTCTGGGTCATGTCGGACTCTCCGCGCCGTGGGCCGTGGGCCTTCGTGCGGCGGGCCGCCGGGCGCGGCTGGTCCGTCGTACGAAAAAGTACATAAACGTATCTTGAGCGACACATCCGGTATTCGCCTGTTACGGGGAGAAAGCGCGTGTCGTTGGGAGCATGGCGACGTGACTCAAATCACCGACCGCAGCTCTCCGTTGCCGCCCCTCAAACCGCTGATCGAGCGGGCGCGCGACCGCTCACCCGGGCTGGCGACGTGCCTGTTCGGAGGGGCCGTCGCGGCCGGGCTGGGGCTCGGCTCATGTGCCGTCCTTGTGATGGTCCTCTGGATCATCTCGCCCTATCCGGACAGCGGGCCGGACGGGGCCCTGCACGTCGCGGCCGCGGTGTGGCTGATCGCCCACGGCACCGAGCTGATCAGGACGGACACGCTCTCGGGGGCGCCGGCGCCGGTCGGCGTCACGCCCCTGCTCCTGATGGTGCTCCCGGGCTGGCTCGCGCACCGGGCGGCGCGGGACGCGGCGGATCCCGAGGAGCGGGGGATGGCGCCGCGGGCCGCGTGGTGCGGGGTGGTCGGCGGCTATCTGCTGGTCGGCGCCGCCGCGAC
>NZ_BAAAUG010000056.1:0-16395 GCF_039533825.1 Streptomyces rectiviolaceus | reverse complement strand
CACGGAGCCGCCGCGCCGCCCGGCAGCGTCGCGGGCGGCGTACCGCCCCACTGCGCGGCCAGCGACGACGTGGTGAACTCGCCCGACTCGTCCGGAAGATCACCATTGGCGACCGGAATCGACCACTGCCCCGTGACATCGGCCGGGGCGGGGGCGGCGGGCGCGTGCCCCTCCGCCTCGTGGAAGTTCCACTGCCCGGTGGCCCGGGGGTCGTACGCGTGCTCCTGAACATCGCGACCGTCACGACCGTCGTGACCGGACGGCTCGGGTTCGCCGCCCGCGGCGGGCCACTGCACGTTCTGGACACCGGCGCCCGCGCCGGTCACCTCGGGCGGCATGGCCCAGACACCCGTGGCGGCCGGGTCCGTCGCGTCGGCGGTCGTCGGGGTGACCGTTATCTGCGGCGGCACGTAACCGTGACCGGGCGCGGCGAGCGGCGAGTGGTCGAAGGAGTCCAGGGCACCTTCGGGCAGCTGCACGAAGGCCGTGGCGTCCGAGTCGTACTCCCCCTGCGGATGCGGCTGCCAGCCTCCGGCGGCGTTCGCAGCGTTTCCATCGGTCTGGTCGTCCCTCACGAAAGCGCCCTCCCCAGTGCTCGTCGGGCCAGCGCGGCGACGGTGCGCCGCAGGTGCAGTACAGCGGGCGGAAGCGGCTGCGGTGAGCCGTCATCGGCCGGAGGCTGGTCGGGGATGCACGCGGCGGCGACGTACTCACCGAAGGCGGTGAGCGCCTCCGGGACGATCGTCCGCTCGCCGTCCCAGTCGATCAGCGAGGCGACCCACTGCTCGGCCTCCAGGGGCCGCAGCGGCATCGGCGCGACGGCGCCGACCGCGCAGCGCACCCCGCGCCGCGCGGGGTCAAGGACGAGCGCGACGGACGCGGTGGCGCGGCCGGGCCCTGTGCGTCCCGTCGCCTTCAGGAAGACCTGCGGGGCGTGCAGGAGCGGCAGCCGTACGAAGCCGATGAGCTCGCCGGGGCGGAGCATGTCCATGCCCGCGAGCAGGTGCGAGACCGGGACCTCGCGGCGCGCGCCGCCGGGGCCCGCGATGATGAGGATGGCTTCCAGGGCGGCCAGGACGGGCAGGGTGTCGCCGGTCGGTCCCGCCGTGGCGATGTTGCCGCCCAGGGTGCCCGCGTTGCGGATCTGCGGGGGTCCGGCGGCGCGGGCCGCCGCGGCGAGCGCCGGGATCAGGGCGGCGAAGTCGGGCCGCCCTACGCGTGCGTGGGTGAGGCCCGAGCCGAGCAGCGCGTGGCCGTCCTGGTACTGCCAGCCGCGGATCTCGCTGATGCGGCCGAGGCCGACGAGAGCGGCGGGGCGCAGGAGGCCCGCGTTGACGGATGTCATGAGGTCGGTGCCGCCGGCTACGGGCACGGCGGCGGGCATCGCGGCGAGTGCCTCGACGGCCTCGTCCAACGTCCCAGGCAGCTTCGCCGTCTGCGCGGTCTGCGCCGCCTGCGGTGCGTGCGTGGTCAAAACCGGCTGCCCCTTCCCGATGCCCGGCGGCTTTCTCGCCGTTCTCACCGTTACGCCTGTTCCGCCGTACGGTACGTGCTCACAGCCCGGACGTGGCAACTCTGGCACATCTTCCCCGGCCCCCGGCGCGGGGGTCCGCTAGGAGCCATTCGTCCACAGACCAGGGGGTTGTGCCGTTTTCACATACCCTCACCGGTCGGCGGGAATTGCCACTCTTCGGTGACCCTTGTACGGCTTTCGTCCGGCTGCCCACGCTCCCAGCGCGGGCAGCCCGACACACGGACTATGGGGTGCGCCTCACACGTTCGGGGGCGACCCCTCGATCGGGCGTCCGAGCACTCCCGGTCGCTTCTGCCACGGCAACGGGCCGCCGGGCGGGCGGTAGTCGACGCCGAGTGCGTCAAGTCGTGCGTAGTGCGGGGTCATTCGCCGCTCGAAGTCCGCGAAGTCGCGCTCGGCGGCCGGCGGGAGCGGGCTCCAGGCGACCTCGGCGAAGGCGGCGAGGCGCGGGAACACCTGGTAGTCCACGCGTGCGTGGTACTCCATCACCTCGGTCCAGACATTGGCCTGGGTGCCGAGGACGTGCCGCGCCTCGTCCTCGGTCAGCTGCGGTGGCAGCGGCTCGAAGCGGTAGACGTCCTCCAGGGTGCGGACGAAGCCGATGGGCGCGGGTTCGTCGGGGCCGCCGTGCTGCCGGTGGTCCAAGTACACCTGCTGCTCGGGGCACATGACGACGTCGTGCCCGGCCTTGGCCGCCGCGATGCCGCCCCCGTACCCACGCCAGGACGACACGGTGGCGCCCTCGGCGAGACCGCCTTCGAGGATCTCGTCCCAGCCGATGAGCCGCCGCCCGCGCGCGGTGAGCCACTTGTCGAAGTGCCGGATGAACCAGCTCTGCAGCCCGTCCTCGTCGCCGACCCCCAGTTCCTTGATGCGGGCCTGCGCGGCGGGCGACTCCTTCCACTGGTCCTTCGGGCACTCGTCTCCCCCGACGTGGATGAAGGTGGAGGGAAAGAGCTCAAGGACTTCCTCGAACACCCCTTCGTAGAAGCGAAGGGTGTTCTCGGTCGGGGCGAGGACGTTGGGGTTGACGCCCCAGGTGTCCCAGACGCCGAGCGAGGAGGTGTCGACGACGTCGGTGTTGCCGAGCTCCGGGTAGGCGGAGATGGCGGCCTGCGAGTGCCCGGGGATGTCGATCTCGGGTACGACGGCGATGTGCCGCTCATGGGCGTACGCGACGATCTCGCGGATGTCGTCCTGCGTGTAGTAGCCGCCGTGCGGGGTGTCGTTCCACAGCTCGGACGCGCGGTGCCCCCACTTCGAGCGCGGCCGCCACGACCCGGCCTCCGTCAGCTTCGGGTGGCGCTTGATCTCGATGCGCCAGCCCTGGTCGTCGGTGAGGTGGAAGTGGAAGACGTTCAGCTTGTGGGCGGCGAGGAGGTCGAGATAGCGCAGGACGCCGTCCTTGGGCATGAAGTGCCGTGCCACGTCGAGCATCATGCCGCGCCACCGGAAGCGGGGGCTGTCCTCGATCAGGCACCCCGGCACGGTGTGCGGAACCCCTGCCCGCAGGGGAGCGCGGCGGAAGGCCTCCGCCCCGATGAGCTGGCGCAGGGTCTGCGCACCCCAGAAGACGCCGGGGGCGGCGCCACCGACGATCTCGATGCCGCGCTCCCCCACGGTCAGCCGGTACGCCTCGGCCGCGAGGGAGTCATCGATCTCCAGCGAGACGGCGCCGCTGCCCGCGTCACCCGGCGCCAGGGGCAGGCCGAGCGCGGCGCCGATGGTGGAGCGCAGCCAGCGTTCGGTGGACTCGGTGCCGGGTGCCGCGCGGAGCACCGTCGACGGGTCGAGGAGAAAGCCTTCGGTGTGCGGTCCCTCGGCGCGTGCGGGCGCGGGGACGAGTTGCTCAAAGGTCATGCGGCGAGGCTGCCACGCGATTGCACGACGCAAAAGGGGCGTTGCGGCACACGCAACGCCCCTTCTACGAAGGTCATGGACCGCGCGGACCGCGCCGGGAGGCTACTTCTTGCCGCCGCCCTTGCCGTCCTTGCCGCCCTTGTCCTTGTCGCCACCGTCGTTCATGGACTCGTAGATCTCCTTGCACATGGGGCAGACGGGGTACTTCTTCGGGTCACGACCCGGCACCCACACCTTGCCGCAGAGCGCGACGACGGGCGTACCGTCGAGCGCGCTCGCCATGATCTTGTCCTTCTGGACATAGTGCGCGTAGCGCTCGTGGTCGCCGTCACCGTGCGACACCTGCGGCGTCGGCTCTACGAGGGTCCCCGTACCTGCCCCGCGCTCGGGCTCGGGCTCAAGAGTGCTCATGGCATCCAAGGGTACCTACGCCTGCCGGTTACGGGCATCGGCCGGGCGGGGGCGGGCGGCGTCCTGCCTACTCGCCCGTCACTCGCCCGTCACCTTGCCCTCGTCCTCAGCCAGGCCTCACACCCACCTCAACGAGTACGCGATCGCATCACACAGGTCGCCCATGGGCCCCTCCGTCCCGCTCAGCGGCACGGAGAACGCGAGTACCAAATAGCCCACGCCACCGGGCATGCGCACGTGAAAGTCCAGCGTCGCGTCCGTGGCGGCGCGGACCGTGTCCCCCGCCGGGAGTTCGCCGGTCGTGATCCGCGACCCCGAGCCCCTGCGCCGAGCCAGCGTCCCGGCCAGATCGGCGACGTCCGGAGCGAGCCCCGGAGGCGTGGGCAGCAGAGAGACCAGCAGCGACGCGGGGCAGGCCGAGTCCTGCGGCGACTCGGTCTTGAGGAAGAACTCCAGGGCACCCTGCGCGACCCCGGCCTCGGCGGTGTTGCGCAGGGTCGTCCAGATGCCGCGCCGGGTCTCCCCGGAGGCACCGCTGTCCGCCGCCTCCCGGTCCACGAACGTCTTCAGCCGGCCGCGCCACCGCTCCTGCGTCAGGTCGACGCGGAACCAGTCGCGGGGGACGAGGAGCCGGTAGTCCGACGGCGGCGCCACGGTGTCGCTCACGCGTCCGCGTCCCGGTCCGGGATGATCAGCGGCTCACCGTCCGCCTCGAACAGGCGAATGCTGCTCACGATGTTCCCGAACATCGTCGCGAACGGATCCCACCCCGCAGGTGTCGGCGTGCTCATCTCCATCACCAGCGTGGTGTCGTTCGGCAGCGGGACGTAGACACGGATGAATGACGTCGGGACGGTCAGTCCTCGCGGGTCCTCGGTCAGCTCGCCGGTCACCTCGTCGTCGCGCGTGCCGACGCACGACACCGCGGGTCCGCACGGGAGTTGGATCTCGGTGACCTCACCCGCGTCCGCCCGGCGCAGACTGGACGCGATGGCCGCGATCGGGTCCCTGTCTTCACCTTCGGGGCTGTCGGTCAGCGCCGCGTAGACGGTGGCGCTGCATGGGTCCTCGCCGACCGCGCTCACGCAGACGCTCGCGTACTCGGCGCCGGAGGCCAGCAGGTCGTCCATGCCGAGCGCGACGACGACCGCGAGCTTGAGCCAGTCCTCGACCTCAGCGCCGGGCAGCGCCTTCTGCGCGAGCGCCTCGATCAGCCGGACCGCCTCGTCCTCGTCCTCCTCGTGGAGGGGGATGTCGTGGAAGATCTCCGGCATCACCCAGCGGACGTGGATGTCGTCGGCCTGGACGGAGCTGACGTCAGGGGATGCCGCCTGCGTCGGGATGAACTCCAGCCGGGACGGCAAGGTGGGGGCGGTCACTTGGGGGCGTTACCTTCCGGAAGGGACGGAGTGGGCAGCTCCGGCGCGCCGGGGAAGAACTTCCGCGACGAGGCGTACATGCCGTAGTGGGGATAGAGAAGCGGCACATCTGCTCCGCCGTTGCGGGCGATGACGACGATCTTGCGGTAGAGACGCACTCGGCAACGCATGTTGCGATTGGACACATCGAGCAGACTGCGCCGCCTCAACAGGTACATCGCGAGCAGCAATCCGCAGACGATCAAGACGTCCGCGACGATGAATCCGATCTGGAACGGCCGCGGCTTCGACGAGGCGACCAAGTCCCAGAACGGCCATGCGCCCGCGACGAAGACGCACAGGGGCAGCGCGAAGAGACAGCCGAGCACTCCCGCCTTCGACGTGTCCTGGCTTCGATGGAACAACAGCCGGAGCACCGCCGTGTCATCGAGGAAATCGAAGTCCACCTCCCTGCCGTGTCTCTCCGCCGCCTCGCGGGCGGCCGGGACAGTGGCGATGACGCTGGCAGGAATCAGGTCGTGAACCGCCCCGCCGTCGTCGACGAACTGCCGGTTCTCCATGGCGTGGAAATCGCTTGTCAGCACATGCTCTCCTTACCGTGCGGGCGCCAGCGCACCGTGGAACGGCGCGGAGGCCGGGCTCGGCCGGGGTGAGGGTGAAGGCGTACTCGGCGTCGACGGCGCACTTGGTGGTGTACTCGGCTGCGGGCGAGCCCCGGGGCCCGTATCGGGCGTGATGTGGTTCGGCTTGTCGTCCTCGCCCGGCAGGATCCGCTGCAGCTTGATGACGGAGTCCACACCCAGCTTGGTCAGGGCGGCCCCCTTGATGAAGCGGGTCACGTTCTCCGGCGCCCAGCCTCCGGCCGGGATCTTCGAACCCCATTTACCCAGCAGCTTGGAGGCGACGCCCGCCCCCCGGTTGATGTTCTTCACTGCGATGCCGTTGGTGAACATCCCCCAGACGGTGCGCTGCGCGGTGGCAAGGCGCGCGCCCTTGGCGGCCGCGGTGAACCCCTTCAGGGCGCCGAGTCCGGGAATGATGCCCAGCACGTCGATGGTGATCGCCATCAGATCGAGTTTTCCGCCCCGCGCGAAGACGTCGTACAGCCGCCCGGACAGGGCAGTGGCACTCATCGCGGCGGCGGCGACGACAAGGACCGCGGCAAGACCACCCGTGAGAACGACCGCGGCGACCAAAGCCGCCACCGCCAGAACCGTCGCCGCAGCCGTGAACCAATCCGCGTGGTCCGCGATCCAGTTCATGAACCCACCGGGATCCCGGACTCCGTCGTGATGAATCACGGTCTTGATCTTCTTGGCCGCCGCACTCGCCGCATCGTCGCGGATCTCCACCGCGTTCATGATCTTCTGCCGGTGCTGGGCCATCACCGAGGTGGCGTCGTCCTGCTTCTTCTGCTGCTTCGTGCGCTCGGTGCCGTCCTCCTTGGACGACGGCACCGTCCCCTTGGTCTTCTCCAGCTCCTTCATGGCGGCCTTCTGTTCGACCTCCGCCTCGCGGAACTCCTCCAGCGCCTTGTCCGCCATGCGCTGCGCCCGGTGCAACTCGCTGGCGTACTCCTTGGACTCGCCCTCCCTGACCTTCGTGCCCAGGGCGTCGGCGGCCTCGTCGTAGCGGTCGAACGCCTTCTTCAGGCGCCCCGCGGTGTCGCCCGCGACCTCGTGGAAGGCGCGCCCGGCGTCACTGTCCCAGTTCTCGACCGACGCCAGCGCCTTGATGTTCCGCGCCTGCTTGTCGATCTCCTCGGCCATGCCGCGCAGCTTCTTGCCCAGGCGCGCGACCTCGTACGGGTCGCCGGGTACGGGGTCGGAGTCGTAGAGAGGAGTCCAGTCGCTCGGCCGCCCGCTCACTTCTTGCCCTTCTTGTCGCTCTTCTTGGCGTCCCGGAGCGCTTGGGCGAGCTCGTGGTCGATGTCCTCGTACGCCTTGGCCGCGTCGGCCGTGATCTTGGCGAGGTTCTCGATGTCCTTGTTGAGCTTCTTGCGCGTCTTCTTCCACGTGGTGGAGAAGTCGTCGAAGATCTCGCGCAGCTTGTCGCTGCCCAAGTCCTTCTCGTAGCCGTCGGAGGGGTCGCCGTTCTCCTTGAACTCACGGTGGATGCGGTAGAGCGACTCCGAGCAGTCCTTGATGAGGTCGAGGTCGTACCTGGTCCTGTCCGCCACGGGCTCAGAACCCCCGCGGGCACGAAGCCGGCACGAGGGTGGGCGACTTGGGCGGATTGCGGCGCTTCACGGTCAACTCCCGTACGCAAGACGTCAATTACGCCTCTGGACGCTATCCGGGTGACTCCGGATCGCGCCACCGCGAACGGTCTTGAAACGCCGATCCGTCAGTTGAGCGAAGGATCATCCGGATACGTCGCCACCATCGCCAGCTCACTCCGCTGCCTCCGCAGCACCGCGCGCCACAGCCGTTCGGGGTCCGGTGACGAGACGTCGCCGGGCTCGGACTCGACCACGTACCAGGCGCCCTCGACGAGCTCGTCCTCCAGCTGGCCCGGGCCCCAGCCCGCGTACCCGGCGAAGATCCGCAGCGAGCCGAGCGCGGGGGCCAGGAGTTCGGGGGGTGTGTCCAGGTCGACCAGGCCGATCGCGCCGTGCACGCGGCGCCAGCCGATCGGTTCTCCTCCGGACGGGCGCGGCCGGGATCCGGGGGACGCGCCCTCCTCCCCGGGGATCACCGCCACGCCGAGCGCCGAGTCGAGCGAGACGGGGCCGCCCTGGAAGACGACCCCCGGAGCGCCGGCCAGGTCACCCCAGCCCTCCAGGATGTCCGCGACGTCCACCGGCGTGGGCCGGTTGAGGACCACGCCGAGTGAGCCCTCCTCGTCGTGGTCGAGGAGCAGCACCACCGCGCGGTCGAAGTTCGGGTCCGCCAGGGCAGGCGTGGCCACGAGCAGCCGCCCTGTGAGCGAGGACACCTCGGTCATGAACGACATGATCCCGCATCTTTGCCCCGCGGGGGGAGGCAATGCCCGTACAGGAGTGAATGCAGCTCAGGGGCGCACTGGCGCGTCCGGAGCGCACACTTTCGGCGGTGACCCGGAGTGTCCGGTTCCGAACGGTTCGTGTTGTCACGAACTCCTGACGTGATTCGCGTGCCCTTGGCCTTACGGAAGGGGGGTACACGCCCATTACGCTTGCCCTTTGGTCCACCCGTCCATCCAATCGGAACGCGAGATTCATGACCGTCACCGACGATGTACTGCTTGTCCACGGCGGAACCCCGCTGGAGGGCGAGATCCGTGTCCGCGGCGCGAAGAACCTCGTGCCCAAGGCCATGGTCGCCGCGCTGCTCGGCAGCGCTCCGAGTCGGCTGCGCAATGTCCCCGACATCCGCGACGTCCGCGTCGTACGCGGGCTCCTGCAGCTGCATGGCGTCACGGTCCGCCCCGGTGAGGAGCCGGGCGAGCTGGTCATGGATCCCTCGCACGTGGAGAGCGCCAACGTCGCGGACATCGACGCGCACGCGGGCTCCTCGCGGATCCCGATCCTGTTCTGCGGACCGCTCCTGCACCGCCTGGGCCACGCCTTCATCCCCGGCCTCGGCGGCTGCGACATCGGCGGCCGGCCGATCGACTTCCACTTCGAGGTGCTCCGCCAGTTCGGCGCCACCATCGAGAAGCGCGAGGGCGGCCAGTATCTGGAGGCCCCGCAGCGGTTGCGCGGCACGAAGATCCAGCTGCCGTACCCCTCCGTCGGCGCCACCGAGCAGGTCCTGCTGACCGCCGTCCTCGCGGAAGGCGTCACGGAGCTCTCGAACGCCGCCGTCGAACCCGAGATCGAAGACCTCATCTGCGTACTGCAGAAGATGGGCGCGATCATCGCGATGGACACCGACCGGACCATAAGGGTCACCGGTGTCGACAGCCTGGGCGGCTACAACCACCACGCCCTCTCGGACCGCCTGGAGGCCGCCTCCTGGGCTTCCGCGGCCCTGGCGACCGAAGGCAACATCTACGTCCGCGGCGCCCAGCAGCGCTCGATGATGACGTTCCTGAACACCTACCGGAAGGTGGGCGGTGCCTTCGAGATCGACGACGAGGGCATCCGCTTCTGGCACCCGGGCGGCTCGCTCAACGCGATCGCCCTGGAGACGGACGTGCACCCCGGTTTCCAGACCGACTGGCAGCAGCCGCTTGTCGTGGCACTCACGCAGGCCGCGGGGCTCTCCATCGTCCACGAGACCGTTTACGAGTCCCGTCTGGGCTTCACCTCCGCGCTCAACCAGATGGGCGCGCACATCCAGCTGTACCGCGAGTGCCTCGGCGGCTCCGACTGCCGCTTCGGTCAGCGGAACTTCCTCCACTCGGCGGTCGTCAGCGGCCCCACGAAGCTCCAGGGCGCCGATCTGGTCATTCCCGACCTGCGCGGCGGCTTCTCGTACCTGATCGCGGCCCTGGCGGCGCAGGGGACGTCCCGCGTCCACGGCATCGACCTGATCAACCGCGGCTACGAGAACTTCATGGACAAGCTCGTGGAGCTCGGCGCGAAGGTCGAACTGCCGGGCAGGGCGACCTTGTAGTTTTTAGCCCGGCCGGCGATTGAGGCCATCTTGTACGGCATACAGAAGGGGCGGTCACCCAGTGGGTGACCGCCCCTTCTATGTACTGCCTGAGGCTACTTGCCCTTGGCGGCTTCCTTGAGCTTGGAGCCCGCCGAAACCTTGACGCTGTAGCCGGCCGGGATGTTGATCGGCTCGCCGGTCTGCGGGTTCCGGGCGGTGCGAGCGGCACGGTGGGTGCGCTCGAAGGTCAGGAAGCCGGGGATGGTGACCTTCTCGTCGCCCTTGGCAACGATCTCGCCGACGGTCTCGGCGAACGCGGCCAGCACGGCGTCGGCGTCCTTGCGGGTCACCTCGGCACGGTCGGCCAGCGCGGCCACCAGCTCACTGCGGTTCATGTTTGTACTCCCGTGTTCTTCTTGCCGTTGAGGCGTGCCACGCGGCGGAGCCGCATGATGGGCACAGCGAAGCCGATGCTGCCAGGGTCCTCGGTCAGGCCCCGGACCCGGGTCCGTCATTCCGGACCCTCGCGCCCAGAAAGGCATCCTGCCCCCACCTGCGGCGGGAAAGCCAATCCGGGGCCCCTGAGGGTCACACGAAAAGCTTCACCGCCCCTGGAAGGTGGCAGTCGGGGGCGCGCTTCCACGCCACCCTAGAGGGCCTTTGAGGGCCCTGCGTTCCGCGACGCGCCGTACTACTGGGCCGTGGCGCCTGTCACAGCCACCCCAGCCGCCTTCGCCGCGGTGCGCACCGCATCGGCGACCGCGCCCGCGACCTTGTCGTTGAAGACGCTGGGGATGATGTAGTTCGGGTTGAGCTCGTCCTCGGCGACGACGTCCGCGAGGGCGCCCGCCGCCGCCAGCATCATCTCCGTGTTGACGGTGCGCGACTGGGCGTCGAGCAGACCGCGGAAGACGCCGGGGAAGACCAGGACGTTGTTGATCTGGTTCGGGAAGTCCGAGCGGCCCGTGGCCACAACTGCCGCCGTCTGGCGGGCGATAGCGGGGTCGACCTCGGGGTCCGGGTTCGCGAGCGCGAACACGATGGCGTCGTCGGACATGGCCGCGACGTCGTCGCCGTTCAGGACGTTCGGAGCCGATACGCCGATGAAGACGTCGGCGCCGACGACCGCTTCCTTGAGGGTGCCGCGGGCGCCCTCGGGGTTGGTGTTGTCGGCGATCCAGCGCAGCGGCGAGTCCGGCGCGGCGTCCACCAGGTCCTCGCGGTCCGCGTGCACGACGCCGTGGATGTCGGCGACGACGGCGTGCTTGACGCCTGCCGCGATGAGCAGCTTGAGGATGGCCGTACCGGCCGCGCCCGCGCCGGACATGACGACCCGTACGTCACCGATGCCCTTGCCCACCACGCGAAGTGCGTTGGTCAGCGCGGCGAGCACCACGATCGCGGTGCCGTGCTGGTCGTCGTGGAAGACGGGGATGTCGAGGGCCTCACGGAGCCGGGCCTCGATCTCGAAGCAGCGCGGCGCCGAGATGTCCTCGAGGTTGATGCCCGCGAAGCCGGGGGCGATGGCTTTGACGATCGCGACGATCTCGTCGGTGTCCTGCGTGTCCAGGCAGAGCGGCCAGGCGTCGATGCCGGCGAAGCGCTTGAAGAGGGCGGCCTTGCCCTCCATGACGGGCAGTGCGGCCTTCGGGCCGATGTTGCCGAGACCGAGAACGGCCGAGCCGTCCGTTACGACCGCAACGGAGTTGCGCTTGATGGTGAGGCGGCGCGCGTCCTCGGGGTTCTCGGCGATCGCCATGCACACGCGGGCCACGCCCGGGGTGTAGATCATGGAGAGGTCGTCACGGTTCCTGATGGGGTGCTTCGACTGCATCTCGATCTTGCCGCCGAGGTGCATCAGGAACGTACGGTCGGAGACCTTGCCGACGGTGACGCCCTCGATGGTGCGCAGCTGCGCGACGATCTCGTCGCCGTGCGTCGTGGAGGTCGCCGCGATCGTGACGTCGATCCGGAGCGCCTCATGGCCGGAAGCCGTGACGTCGAGGCCGGTCACCGAGCCTCCGTGGGACTCGACGGCCGTGGTGATCTGGGAGACCGCGGTGCCGCTCGCGGGCACCTCCAACCGGACCGTGTTCGAGTAGGAGACGCTGGGCGCCGTTGCCATGGCCGACTTCCTCTGCTTTCACCGTGTTGCTCTTGCCGTCCGATCGTCGCACCTACCACTGAGTACGTGGTAGCCGCCTCGGATTGCGAACTTTTCGTTCACCAGCTTTTCGGAAACTAGTTTCCACCATACGAGAAGTTGGGGGAAGCCGGTAGAGGGAAACGGCAACCGGTGGTTGAAACGGAAAGTTGAAACGGAAAGAGGCCCTCGTCACGTGGTGACGAGGGCCTCTCCCTGTGCTTAGTGACACCGACCCGCCATGCTCGCCTCGCGGCAAGTGGTCGCTCGTAGCGACGAAGGTTGGGCCCGGGGGCTTGGATCGGGCCGGTGCCACAACCACGGTAACAAACGATCCCCGCAAGGCAATTCCCGTCCCGCAAAGTCATTCGCGGAGCAGGTCGGGCACCTCAGTCGCGGAGCAGGTCAGGCACCCCTTCGCCGTCCGGCTCGTCACGCTCGCCGGACAGGACCGTCAGCTGCTGCGTGGCCCGGGTCAGCGCCACGTACAGGACCCGCAGGCCCGCGGGGGACTCGTCCGCGATCTCCGCGGGCGAGACGACGACCGTCGCGTCGTACTCCAGACCCTTGGCCTCAAGGCTGCCCAGCGCGACCACCCGATCGCCGAGCCCGTCGAGCCATTTGGCCGCCTGCTCACGGCGGTTCATCGCCACGACGACGCCGACGGTGCCGTCCACCTGGTCGAGCAGCCGCGCCGCCTCCTCACGTGCGGAGGCACCGATGTCCTTGTCGCGTACGACGGCGAAGCGGGGCTTCACTCCGGTGGACCGTACGGCTGACGGCGACTCGGATCCCGGCATCGCGAGCGCGAGCACCTTGGCGGCGAGGTCGGCGATCTCGGCGGGGTTGCGGTAGTTGACGGTGAGGGTGAAGCGGCGGCGCGGGCGGCTGCCCAGGGCCTCGTCGCGGGCGGCGGCCGCCTCGTCCGGGTCGGACCAGGAGGACTGGGCGGGATCGCCGACGATCGTCCACGTGGCGTGCCGGCCCCTGCGGCCGACCATGCGCCACTGCATGGGCGTCAGGTCCTGCGCCTCGTCGACGATGACGTGCGCGTACTCGGTGCGCTCCGCCGCGAGCCGTTCCGCGCGTTCGCGCTGGGACTCCTCGCGCTGCGGCATCAGTTCGTCGAGCCCGGTGAGCAGGTCCAGGGGGTCGAGATCCTTCTTCTTGCGGGGCCTGTGCGGCGTACCGAGAATCGACTGGAGTTCGTCGATGAGCGCCACGTCGTGCACGGACAGGGCGTCGCGCTTGAGGGAGCGTGCGACCTTGCGGACCTCGCCCGGGTTCAGGACGCGGCGCGCCCAGCGGCCCAGGCGCCGCTCGTCGCCCATCGCGGAGAGCACGGCGCGCGGGGTGAGTTCGGGCCACCAGGCGTCGAGGAACCGGATGAAGTCGTCCTCGGACGTGATGTCCTCGTCAAAGGACGAGCGCAGCTCGGCGGCAAGCTCCGGGTCGCTGTGCCGGCCCGCGGAGCCCGACTGGGACCACAGGGCGTCCAGGAGGAGCTTGCGGGCGCGCGGGCGCAGGAGGTTGACGGGCGCCGTGCCGCTGAGCGCGTTGCGCCGGATGCGGCCCAGGGCGTCGGCCTCAAGCTCCAGACGGCGGCCGAAGGCGACCACACGCAGGCGCGTGGGGGTCTGTGCGGGGGTCTGGGGCTCCCCGTCGTCACCGTCGTCGTCACCGTCGTCCCCGAAGGCGAGCTGACCGTCCTGGGGCGCGGTCTTGGCAGCCGTACCCGCACCCCCTTCGAGCGCGCCCCGCGCGGCCTTCCGCAGGACGTGCAGCATCCGCGACGAGCCCTTGACCCGGGCCACCGCGGGAGAGTCGTAGACCGTGGCCTCCACCGTGCCCGCCGCGTCGTCGGCCAGCGCGCCGACCGCGCGGATCGCGACCTGCCCCTCCTCGCCGAGCGAGGGCAGCACGCCCTCGGTGTAGGCCACGAGCAGCGGGGTCGGGGAGACGATGAGGATGCCACCCGCGTACCGGCGGCGGTCCTGGTAGAGGAGGTAGGCCGCGCGGTGCAGGGCCACGGCGGTCTTGCCGGTGCCGGGGCCGCCCTCGACGTACGTCACCGAGGCGGCGGGCGCGCGGATCACCATGTCCTGCTCGGCCTGGATCGACGCCACGATGTCCCGCATCGTGTGGCTGCGGGCCTGGCCGAGCGCCGCCATCAGGGCGCCGTCGCCGATGACGGGCAGGCTCTCGCCGTCCAGCGTCGCCGTGAGCTCCGGGCGCATCAGGTCGTCCTCGACGCCCAGGACCTTGCGGCCCTTGGAGCGGATGACCCGGCGGCGCACGACGCGGCCCGGGTCGACCGGCGTCGAGCGGTAGAAGGGCGCGGCGGCCGGGGCCCGCCAGTCGATGACCAGCGGGGAGTAGTCCGCGTCCAGGACGCCGATACGGCCGATGTGCAGGGTCTCGGCGATCTGGGCGGTGTTGTTCTCGCTCACCGCGTCCTCGGCGGGCTCGACCGACGTGTAGGCGCCGTCCGGGCCCTTCTTGCCGTCCTTGCCGAGCAGCAGATCGATCCGCCCGAAGAGGAAGTCCTCGAACTCGCTGTTGAGCCGGTTGAGATGTACTCCCGCGCGAAACACCTGCGCGTCCCGCTCGGCGAGCGCGCCAGGCGTGCCGACCTGGGAGCGCTTGGCCGCGTCGGTCATGAGGAACTCGGCCTCGTGGATCTTCTCCTCGAGACGCCGGTAGACCTGGTCGAGATGTTCTTGTTCGACGCTGATCTCGCGGTCGCGTACGTCGGCCACCGAGGCCCCTTTCCGGACGTGCAGCTGCCCTATTGAGCAGCCGTCTACCGTACGCGAAAGGGGACCCCTCTGTGCACTTCTCCTACGCGTCCACCTCCACCAGGCGGTCACCGTCGAAGGTGGTCACCTCGAAGTGGTCGATGTCGTTGCGGTCCATCGCGGCGCCCCCGTGGACGTACAGGGGACTGCGCGCCCACTTGTTCGGACTGCCCTCGATGCCATAGCCCCACTTCGGGACGGACCAGGTGGTCACCGTCTCCTTCTCGCCGTCCTTGCCGACCGCGACCAGGGAGCACTTGAGCGGACCCTTCACGTTCTTCAGCTCAAGGACCGTGTGCGTGCCCCAGGCCTTCTTCTCCGTGCCGACCGTGGCGCTGACCTTGGTCTTCGGGTCCGTGGCCTTGATCTTGTCGTCCATGTGGTTGAAGAAGGCGTCCTCGGCGGGGCTCGTGGGGTGCGGCTCGCCCGCCACGTCCGTCGTACCGCCGTCGTCGTTCACCGCGAGGACCGTGAGCGGCCCGCCGACGATCAGCGCGGCCGCGGCGGCCACCAGATACATGCCGCGCCTGCGCTTCTGCGCCCGCTTCACGGAGACCTCGTCCACGAGCCGGTCCGCGAGGTACGGGCTCGGCCTCGCGGCGAGCTGTTCACCGATCGCCGGTACGCCGCGTGCCCCCGGGAAGTCCGCGAGCGCGGCCAGCATCGGCTCCATGCCCGAGAACTCCTCCAGCTGGTGCGCGCAGAACTCGCAGCCCGCCAGATGTGCCTCGAAGGCCGTCGCCTCCGCGTCGTCCAGGATGCCGAGGGCGTAGGCGCCGACGGTCTCGTGCACGTCGCCCGCTTCCGCATGGCCTCGCGCGTCATGTCCGTAGGACTCGTTCATGCCGTCACCCCCCGCTCCTCGAGCGCCAGCTTCATCGAGCGAAGCGCGTAGAAGACCCGCGAACGCACCGTCCCGCTGGGTATACCCAGTGTCTCGGCCGCCTCATTGACCGTACGCCCTTTGAAGTAGGTCTCGACAAGTACCTCCCGATGTGCGGGAGTCAGGTCGTCGAGCGCGTCCGAGAGAGTCATCAGCCACAGCGCCTTATCGATCTCGTCCTCCGCGGGGATGACCTCCAGCGGCGACGGATCGACCTCCTGCGGCCGGGCTTGCCGGCTGCGGTGGCCGTCAATGACGATGCGCCGGGCGACCGTCACCAGCCAGGGGCGTACCGAACCGGTCGCACGATTGAGCTGACCGGCGTTCTTCCAGGCACGGATGAGCGTTTCCTGCACGACATCTTCGGCGCGCTGCCGGTCTCCCGCCACCAGGCGGAGCACATAGGCCAGAAGTGGACCCGCGTGCTCGCGGTAGAGGGCGCGCATCAACTCCTCGTCGGGGCCGTTGCGTTGCGGGACCAGACGATGTCGGTGCGGGCGTTCCTGCGGGCGCTCATCGGCCACGGCGGAATCCTTGCGCACGTCTGCCTCCGGTGTCCGCTCTTCGTCGGGCTTCGCCCTGTCGGCTGCCTTCGCCCTGTCGGCTGTTCACCCTGGACTTACGCAAGCGACCGGAGTTGCGTTCAACGGAGATCGCACAAGTTTTCCGCGGCTTCCCTTCGACGCCGCCTCAGGCCCGCGCGAGCCCGGGCCTCAGGCCCGCGCAAGGGCCGCGCGCCGCCGGTGCCTCGCCACCCGCTCACGGTTGCCGCACACCTCGCTCGAACACCAGCGGCGGCGGCGCCCGCGTGACGTGTCCAGGTACACGATGGGGCAGTTGTCGCCCTCGCACTGGCGCAGCAGG
>NZ_BAAAUG010000055.1:24086-35388 GCF_039533825.1 Streptomyces rectiviolaceus | reverse complement strand
CCTGCGCTCCCGGGCCGGGGGCGGCGGTCTGTCCCGTCGTGCGCACGCGGGCCTCGTCCGAGGGGCGGGGCGGCGGCGCGGCCACCGAGCGGGCGAGGCCCTGGGCCACCGCTTCGTTGATCGTGCCCGCCAGTTCGTGGGCCTGCGGCAGGCCCTGGTCGGTGAGCATGTCGGCGAGGCCGCCCGCGTACCCCTGGCCGACGGCGCGCACCTTCCACGCGTCCTGCCTGCGGTAGAGCTCCAGGGCGACGACGGCGGACTCGGCGTCCAGGTCGGTGATGGTGTAGCTGGCGACCTCGGAGCCGTCGAGCGCGGTGACGGCGACGAAGGGGGCGGCGAGGGAGCCGAAGCTGACCGGTCCCCCGGCGCCGACGGGCAGCGCGAGGAGGACGTTGACCCGGTGCACCGCTTCGGGCACGGCGCCGAGGTCCACCGCGAGGCGGTGGTCGGCGGCCGCCTGCTTGGGCACTTCGAGCCCCGGCAGCGTGGGCGAGCCCGGATGGGCCACCCAGTCCGTGCCGCGCACCTTGCCCTGGTCGTCGCTGAGCGTGACCCCCGCCACGATCGGCTTGCCGACCGAGACCCGGATCTCCAGACGGGTCTCGGGAAGCGGGTGGTTCTGCCCCCGGACCAACTCGGCCGTCATCGCCTTCGTCCCCCTCGTGCCCTCTGTACTTACTGGTGCCGCGTGTCTACAGGTGCGGCAGGATCGACGGCATCAGGTCCTGGAACGTGCGGCCGTTGGCGGGATTGCCGATGGCCGTCATCTGCCAGCCCGCGCCCGCGCGGTGGACCTTCGCCATGATCTGCGCGGTGTACTGACCGCCGCCGTCGAGTGTGTAGCGGGCGAGCTCCTGGCCGTTGGTCTCGTCGACCAGGCGGCAGAACGCGTTCTGCACCTCCTGGAACGTCTGACCCGTGAAGGAATTCACCGTGAAGACGATCTGGTCGATGTGGACCGGGATCCGCGCCAGGTCGACGAGGATCGCCTCGTCGTCCCCGCCCTGGCCGACACCGCCGACGAGATTGTCACCGGTGTGCCGCACGGAACCGTCGTCACTGACGAGGTGACGGAAGAACACGACGTCCACCGGCTGCTTGTCGGCGAACAGGACCGCCGACGCGTCCAGGTCGACCTCACGCGTGCGCGTGCCGAACAGGCCCCGCCTCGGGGCCGCTTGCCAGCCGAGCCCCATGCGCACCGCGGTCAGGGCGCCCCCGTCGTCCTTCTGCAGGCTGATGGCCTGACCCTTGGTCATGTTGACCGTCACGCGCTGTCCCCTCTCGAACTGCCTGGGCAACCGCGGGTCTGCGCGGTTGCCCAGCACCCTACGCAGAGGCACTGACAGTGCCGAACCGTGGGCAGCACTTTGTGTCGGTCTTGCAACACACCAGGCAGTACGCCTAAGCCTGCCCCGCCTCCCTCATCTGCCTGAGCTCCTTCTTCATCTCTGACACCTCGTCACGCAGCCGTGCCGCGATCTCGAACTGCAGGTCACCGGCGGCCGCGCGCATCCGCGCGGTCATCTCCTCGATCTGCTCGGCCAGTTCGGCCGCGGGACGGTTCGTGGGCACCTTCTCGGCGGCCTTGCCCTTGGCCGCCCTGCCCGCCTTGCCGCCGAGCGCGGGCACCGGCGCCTTGGCGGCTGTTCCCGCGTCGGCGCCCTTCCCCTTGCGGTAGTCCGTGCCGAGCAGCTGCTCCGTGTCGACCTCTTCGCGCGCGATCGCCGACACGATGTCGTTGATCTTCTTGCGCAGCGGCTGCGGGTCGAGCCCCTTCTCCTTGTTGTACGCGATCTGCTTCTCGCGGCGGCGATTGGTCTCGTCGATGGCCTGCTCCATCGCCGGGGTGACCTTGTCCGCGTACATATGGACCTGACCGGAGACGTTTCGGGCCGCACGGCCGATGGTCTGGATCAGTGAGGTGCCGGAGCGCAGGAAGCCCTGCTTGTCGGCGTCGAGAATCGACACCAGGGAGACCTCGGGCAGGTCGAGGCCCTCGCGCAGGAGGTTGATGCCGACCAGGACGTCGTACTCACCGGCGCGCAGTTCGCGCAGGAGCTCGACGCGGCGCAGGGTGTCGACGTCGCTGTGCAGATAGCGGACCTGGATGCCCAGTTCGAGGAAGTAGTCGGTGAGGTCCTCGGCCATCTTCATGGTGAGCGTGGTGACCAGGACGCGCTCGTCCTTCTCGGTACGCGTGCGGATCTCGTGCACCAGGTCGTCGATCTGCCCCTCGGTGGGCTTGACCACGACCTCCGGGTCGATGAGGCCGGTGGGGCGGATGATCTGCTCGACGAAGCCGTCGCCGCGCGAGAGTTCGTACTTCCCCGGGGTCGCCGAGAGGTAGACGGTCTGGCCGATGCGGCCGAGGAACTCCTCCCACTTCAGCGGTCGGTTGTCCAGCGCGGACGGCAGCCGGAAGCCGTGGTCCACCAGGGTGCGCTTGCGGGAGGCGTCCCCTTCGTACATCGCGCCGATCTGCGGGACCGTGACGTGCGACTCGTCGATGACGAGGAGGAAGTCCTCCGGGAAGTAGTCGATGAGGGTGTTCGGCGCCGAGCCGGGCTCACGGTCGTCGAAGTGCATCGAGTAGTTCTCGACGCCGGAGCAGGAGCCGATCTGGCGGAGCATCTCCAGGTCGTACGTCGTGCGCATGCGCAGGCGCTGGGCCTCCAGCATCTTGCTCTGCTTCTCCAGCTCGGTCAGGCGCTCGGCGAGCTCCTTCTCGATGCCGTTGACCGCCTTCTCCAGGCGCTCCGGGCCTGCCACGTAGTGCGAGGCCGGGAAGACGTACAGGTGGTCGTCGTCGCTGATGACCTCGCCGGTGAGGGGGTGCAGCGTGGAGAGCGCCTCGATCTCGTCGCCGAACATCTCGATGCGGACGGCCAGCTCTTCATAGACCGGGAAGATCTCGATGGTGTCGCCGCGGACCCGGAAGGTGCCGCGGGCGAAGGCCACGTCGTTGCGGGTGTACTGGATGTCGACGAAGCGGCGCAGGAGCTGGTCGCGGTCGATCTCGTCGCCGACCTTGAGCGACACCATCCGGTCGACGTACTCCTGCGGTGTGCCGAGGCCGTAGATGCAGGAGACGGAGGCGACCACGATCACGTCACGCCGGGTGAGCAGCGAGTTCGTCGCGGAGTGCCGCAGGCGCTCGACTTCCTCGTTGATCGAGGAGTCCTTCTCGATGTACGTGTCCGACTGCGGGACGTATGCCTCGGGCTGGTAGTAGTCGTAGTACGAGACGAAGTACTCCACCGCGTTGTTCGGGAGGAGCTCTCGGAACTCGTTGGCCAGCTGGGCGGCCAGCGTCTTGTTCGGCGCCATCACGAGGGTGGGCCGCTGGAGCTTCTCGATCATCCACGCGGTGGTGGCCGACTTGCCGGTGCCGGTCGCGCCGAGCAGGACGACATCCTTCTCACCTGCGTTGACGCGCCGCTCCAGGTCGGCGATGGCCGCCGGCTGGTCGCCGCTTGGCGTGTAGTTGCTGACGACCTCGAAAGGTGCCACCGTGCGTTCGATCTTGGATACGGGCCGCATGGAACCCACCGTACGACCCCGCACTGACAACGGGGTCGGATCACCGGCTCTGCGGGGTCCTGGGGCCGGGGCGCTGCGGGGGCCTGCGGCCCGCTCGCGGGTCGTGCCGGTCGCCCGAGCGCGGGACGGGGTAGGGGGCGCGCCGCCCTTGTGCGGCGTTCTGCAGCTCGGCCTTGCCCATCACCATCAGCGGGTCGAACATCACGATCACGCCCGCGAGGAGCAGGAAGGCGAGCGGGCCGATCATCATGGGCGCGAGCAGCTCGGCGGTCGATTCACCGCCGGTGGGCGCGGCGGCCGAGCCGTGCAGATGGACGCGGAGCGCGGCCATTCCGACGTAGTGCATGCCGCTGACGGCAAGACCCATGACGAGGCTCGCACCCAGGCTCCAGAGGAAACCCCTGACCTGCGCGGCCGCCCATAGGGCCGCGGTGGCGGCGACGACCGCGATCACGACGGACGCGGAGACGGTGAGGGTGTTGTACTCCAGCGTCCCGCGCAGACGCATACCGGCCATTCCCAGGTAGTGCATCGACGCGACGCCCAGACCGGTGATCGTTCCCCCGGTGAACAGCGCCGTCCCGGTCGCGCCGCGGTAGCCCACGATGAAGATCCCGATGCCGACCATGACGATGGCGACGGCGAGACTCGCGAAGGTCAGCGCCTTGTCGTAGTGGATCGGGGCTTCCTCGACGGTGAAGCCCATCATCGCGATGAAGTGCATGGTCCATATGCCGGACCCGATCGCCGCCGACCCCAGAGCGAGCCAGCCGGGTCGCCAGGAATGCGCGACGAGGAGCGACCTGGTGGTGCAGCGCAGGCCGAGCGCACCGCCGAGACACGCCATGAGGTACGCCGCTACCGGCGTGACAAGTCCATAGCTGAAACCGTCGACAGTGCCCTGCATCCTTGGTAGCCCTTCCGCCCCTTGTTTCCAAATGCCCTGGATTGCCCCCAAGTGGCCCCAGCCGACCCTCTACTGACAGGCCATGAGCTGACGCAGAGAGTAAAGCTCACTCCGGAACATGCGAACGATTTTCCGGGAAAGAAACCCGGCTGTCTCCGTTCAACCTGTGGCCATCCTGCACCTGTCTCGCGTTGGCCGTGGACTGTCACTCTCATCCGGTCCGTGCCCGCACATCGCGAGGAGTCACCGTTGTACGCACGCGTTGCCGCTGCCACCACCACCGCTCTTCTTGGAGCCGGTGCACTCGCCCTCCCCTCCGCAACCGCTCACGCCGCCGACCAGCCGTCGGCGGCGCAGACGTCCGTACAGACATCCGCCTCGCACGACAGACCGCTGGTCGTCGCGCACCGGGGCGCGTCCGCCTATGCGCCCGAGAACACTTTCGCAGCCATCGACAAGGCGGCTGACATGGGGTTCCGCTGGGTCGAGAACGACGTCCAGCGCACCAAGGACGGCGAGCTCGTGATCATGCACGACGACACCCTGAAGCGGACGACGAACGTCGAGCAGCTCTTCCCCGACCGCGCGCCGTGGAAGGTCGCGGACTTCACCGCGGCCGAGATCGCCAGGCTGGACGCCGGCAGCTGGTTCAGTCCCAAGTACGCGGGGCAGCGGGTGCCGACGCTGAAGCAGTACATGAACCGGGTCTCGCACAACCACCAGAAGCTCGTCTTCGAGTTCAAGAAGCCCGAGCTGTACCCGGGCATCGAGAAGCAGGGCCTGGCCGTCCTGCGCAAGACGGGCTGGCTCGACCGGCACCACGTCAAGAGCAAGCTCGTCATCCAGAGCTTCAGCGCGGACAGCGTCAAGACGGTGCACAAGCTGCGCCCCGACATCAAGACCGGCTTCCTCGGCACGCCCGCGGTCGCCGATCTGCCCGAGTACGCCAAGTTCTCCGACCAGATCAACTCGCCGCACGGCTCCATCACCCGTGAGTACGTCGCCGCGATCCACGCGCTCAAGGGGCCGCATCGCAAGCACCTGGAGATCTTCACCTGGACCGTGAACGACGCGGCCGCCGCGCAGCGCGTGGCGGGCTTCGGGGTGGACGGCATCATCACGAACACGCCCGACGTCGTGCGTGAGGCCATCTCCGACTAGCCACGCGTGGGCCCGCCGCTGCCGCGGGACGTGCTCGCGGCGGCGTTGTCAGTGCCCGGTCGTACGGTGTCCACATGAACGCCAATGGGCAGCACGAGCAGGACCGGCCGGGTCAGGACGGCCTGCGGAAGGTGGTGTGGGCCGTCGTCGCGAGCGACATCGGCCCGCTGATGCTCGCCGCGACCGACGACGGCCTGGTCAGCGTCGTCTTCCACGCCACGGACGCGGTGCGCGACCAGGCACTCGAGCGACTCGGCTCCCGGCTGGGGGCCGAGCCGGTCGAGGCGCCCGACTCCCCGCTCCTCGCCGAGTCCATACGCCAGTTCGCGGCCTACTTCGCGGGCGAGCGGCACGACTTCGAGCTGCCGCTCGACTGGTCGCTGATCTCCGGATTCAACCGCCAGGTCCTGCGCGAGCTGACCACCGTTCCGTACGGCGCCGTCGTGGGGTACGGAGACCTGGCCCGCCGTGTCGGCCAGCCCGGTGCCGCGCAGGCGGTCGGCATGGCGATGGGAGCCAACCCCCTGCCGGTCGTGGTGCCGTGCCACCGGGTGGTCGAGAGCGACGGCGGCATCGGCGGCTTCGGCGGCGGCGTCGAGACCAAGCGACAGCTCCTCGCCCTGGAAGGGGTGCTGCCGCAGCCGCTGTTCTGAGGCGGGCCTCTGAGGCGAGCCTCTGAGACGGGCGACGGAAACCTTGTGTCGCGCGTATGAACGTCCTGGCACACTGCGTCAGTGACTTCGACCCTCGACGCTCCTGACATACCCGCGCCAGAGGCACTGCCCGCCCTGCGCCGCCGCACCACAGCGGTGCTGGTCTCCAGTCAGATACTGGGCGGGCTCGGGGTACCCATCGGCATCGCCCTGGCCCCGATGCTCGCCACCGAGGTGAGCGGGACGGAGGCGCTGTCGGGCCTCGCGCCCACCGCGTCCGTGGCGGGCACGGCCCTGCTCTCGCTGCCCCTCGCCGCGCTGATGACGTCGCGCGGACGGCGGCCCGGCCTCGTCCTCGCGTATCTGATCGGCGCGCTGGGAGCGGGACTCGTGGTCCTTGCCGCCGTCATCGAGAGCTTCCCCCTGCTGCTGCTCGGCATGGCGGGCTTCGGGGCGGGCTCGTCGGCCAATCTGCAGGCCCGCTTCGCGGCGGCCGACCTCGCCGAGCCCGACCGGCGCGGCCGCGCCATCTCCCTCGTCATCTGGGCCACCACCATCGGTTCGGTCCTCGGTCCGAACATCGCCGCGCCCACGAGCCGCGCCTTCTCCGGCACCTCCATACCCGAGGCGGCAGGCCCCTTCCTCTTCGCCGCCGGGATCTTCGCCGTCGCCGGTCTCGTGGTGGCGGTGCTGCTGCGTCCCGACCCGTTGCTCACCGCCCGCGCGCTCGCCCCGCAGGAGAACCAGTCCGCGCAGAGCCGCTCGTTGCGGGCCGGTGTCGCCGCGGTGGCCGCGTCGCCGATGGCACGGCTCGCCCTGGTGACGGTGGCCGCTTCGCACACGGTGATGGTCTCGATCATGGTCATGACCCCGGTCGACCTGGGGCACCACGGGGCGAGCCTGCAACTGGTCGGCCTGGTCATCAGCGGCCACATCGCGGGGATGTACGCGCTGTCGCCGGTGATGGGCTGGCTCTCCGACCGGTTCGGGCGACTCTCCGTGATCGGCCTCGCGGTCGGGCTGCTGTGCTGCGCCGCGCTGCTCGCCGGCACGGCGGGACCCAGCCACGGCCAGACCGCCGCCGGACTCTTCGTCCTCGGCCTCGGCTGGTCCGCGGGCCTGGTCTCCGGCTCCGCGCTGCTCACCGACTCGGTGCCGCAGCCCGCCCGGGCCGCCGTGCAGGGCCTCTCCGACCTGACCATGAACACGGCGGCGGGCATCGGCGGCGCGGCGGCCGGCCTGATCGTCGCGCGGGCGAGCTACGGCTGGCTCAACCTCATCGGCGTCTGCGTGCTGCTGCCGATGGCGGCGCTGGCGCTCCGCAGGGCGGTCAAGAAGGCCTGACGCGGGAGCCCGTGACCCGGGGCCGTGGCCCGGAGCCGTGACCCGAGGCCGTGACCCGCGCGGTCAGGCGAGCGTGATGTGGTACGCCTTGCGCAGCGTCTCGTGCACGGTCCACGTCGTACGGTCGCCCTCGCGCAGGACGGCCGCGTCGCCGGGGCCGATCTCGATCACGTCGCCGCCCTCGACCTCGATCGTGGCGCGGCCGCTGACGACCACGAAGAGTTCGTTGGCCTCGGTGTCGGTGACCACACCGGGCGTGATCTGCCAGATGCCGCGCAGCTGCTTGCCGTCGGCCGACTCCCACAGGAGCTTGCCGGTGACCTCCGGGGTGCCGGAGACGATCTGCTCGGGGTCGAGCGGCTCGGGCTCCAGGTCGACATCCGGAATGTGCACGGCAAAGGACGGCGTGACGGCTTGATCATTCGTGGTCATGGCCGGTCACCCTAGCCGGGGCCCGCGCGGCGATCGGGAACGGGTCAGCCTTCTGCGCCTTCTTGGTCCTCTCCGTAGTGCCGCGCCTCGAAGATGTTCCCGTCCGGGTCGCGGAAGTAGAAGCCACTGCGGGCCTTGCCGCGGGCGCCGAACGCGTTGTGCGAGATGTCCGACACCGGCGTCCCGCTCTCCTCCAGACGGGCGCGCAGCGCCTCGAAGCCGCTCTCCGCCAGGGCGAGGCAGACATGGTTGACCGGGTGGCCCGCGCTCTTGTCCGCGTCCGGCACGACGCTCATGCGCTCGGCGAGCGTGAGCGGGGCGAGGTCGAAAATGGTCTCCTCGTTGAGCCGTACGGAGGGGAACGAGGCCTTGCCCGCCGAGAACTCGGCGACCCGCAGTGGTTCGAGGCCCAGCACCTTCTCGTAGAAGTCGGCTGCCGCCACGGGGTCGCGCACCCACAGGACGACGTGGTCGAGACGTGTCGTGTTGTCCGTCATGCCCTCAGGCTGCTGTCCCGTCCCCGGCGCCGCAAGGGTTTGACGGGGCGCGCCGACCGCCAGGGATGAGGGGAGACCCGACAGGCAGGAGGCAGGCCCGTGTTGGTGGTGTCCGACTTGGTGGTGTCCGACGAGGTACAGGCGGCTGTGGCGGACCGGCGGCCCGTGGTCGCCCTGGAGTCCACGATCATCGCGCACGGGCTGCCGCGCCCACGCAATCTCCAGGTGGCGCGTGAGCTCGAACAGGTCGTACGCGAGGAGGGCGCCGTCCCCGCGACGATCGCCGTCCTGGACGGGCGCCCCCATGTCGGCCTGGACAAGGAGCAGTTGGAGCGGGTCGCGAAAGAGGACGGCATCCGCAAGCTGGGCCACCGTGACCTGGCGCTCGCGGTCGCGGCGGGGGCGAGCGGGGCGACGACCGTGTCCGCGACGGCGCTGCTCGCCGCCCGCGCGGGCGTGCGGGTGTTCGCCACGGGTGGGCTCGGCGGGGTGCACCGGGAGTGGACGGTGACGCAGGACGAGTCCGCCGACCTGGGGCTGCTCGCCCGGACGCGCATCAC
The DNA here is from genome assembly GCF_039533825.1 of Streptomyces rectiviolaceus. Taxonomy (NCBI): domain Bacteria; kingdom Bacillati; phylum Actinomycetota; class Actinomycetes; order Kitasatosporales; family Streptomycetaceae; genus Streptomyces; species Streptomyces rectiviolaceus. Next base: position 26,291 of record NZ_BAAAUG010000055.1, on the reverse strand, counting down.
GGTCGTCTGCGCGGGCGTGAAGTCGATCCTGGACGTGCCGGCGACGCTGCAGCGCCTGGAGACGCTGGGCGTCGCGGTGGCGGGGTACGGGACGGACCGCTTCCCCGGCTTCTACCTCACCGACTCCGGGCATCCGGTGGACTGGACGCTGCGTACGCCCGGGGAGGTCGCGGCGGTGATGCTGGCCCAGGACGCGGTCGGCGGCCCGGAGTCCGCGCTGCTCGTGGCGAACCCCGTGCCGGAGTCCGAGCAGCTCGATCCCGCGCTGCACGCGCGCGTGCTCGCCGAGGCGTTGGAGGCGTGCGCCGAGCGTGGCATCTCCGGGCAGGCGGTCACGCCGTTCCTCCTGGACCAGCTGGTGCGGCGCACCGACGGCGCTTCGCTGAGCGCCAATCTCGCGGCGGTGCGGGGCAATGTGCGGCTCGCGGGGCGGATCGCGGGGGCTTGGGTGGGGCGGTGACGTCGCGGCGGGGCGGGGCACTGCTGGTCGTCGGGGACGTCGTCACGGACATAGTCGCGCGGCACGGCGCGCCGCTCGCTTCGGGCACGGACACGGCGGCGGCGATCCGTACGGTGCCGGGTGGCGCGGGCGCCAACGTGGCGTGCTGGGCGGCTTCTTGGGGATGCGACGACGTACGTCTCCTGGGGCGGGTCGGCGTGGATTCGGCGGCCTGGCACGAGGAGGCGCTCACGCGGGCGGGGGTGCGTCCCCGGCTCGTCGTCGATTCCGAGGCGCCTACGGGGACCGTGATCTGCCTGGTTGACGGGGGTGGCGGGGATGGCGGGGATGCCGGGGGCTTCGGGGGTGCGGTGGGGGTCGGGGGTCGGGCCGAGCGGACGTTCCTGACGGACAGCGGCGCTTCGTCCCGCCTGTCGGGTGCTGACTGGTCGCCCGCGCTGCTGGACGGCGTGGGGTGGCTGCATCTGTCGGGGTACCTGTTCTTCGCGGAGCCGAGCCGGGCGGTGGCCGAGGCGGCTTTGACTGCGGCACGCGCGCGTGGAGTGCCGGTGAGTGTGGATCCGGCGTCGGCGGGGTTCCTCGCCGGGCTGGGGGCGGAGCGGTTCCTGGCGGCGACGGGTGGGGTGGATGTGTTGCTGCCGAGTGAGGGGGAGGCGCGGTTGCTGGCGGGGGCGCCTGGGGTGGGGGATGCGGCGGCGAGGTTGAGCTTCCGGTACCCGGTGGTGGTGGCCAAGCGGGGCGCGGCGGGTGCGGTGGTCGCCCTGGGCGGTGAGGTGCGGGCCGAGATTCCCGCGCTGCCGGCCGCCGCGCGCGACACGACCGGCGCGGGCGACGCGTTCACGGCGGCGTTCCTTGCGTCGCGGCTGCGCGGCGCGGGGCTCTGCGAGGCTTCGGCGGAGGGGTGTCGGGCGGGGGCTAGGGCGGTTGAACTGGTGGGAGGACGACCGGCTTAGGCCGCGGGCCTCGCTCGCTATCGTCCGGTCACCGTGTAGGCACTTCGGCCCCGGAGCGCCGCGAACCGTGCTCCGGTCCCCTCACGCCTCGCTGCCGACCGCGGGAGCGTGCGCGCAGCGGCGCAGTCCGTCTGTGGGTACGGTGCCGCGCCGGTATGTCCGTCCTCGCTATCGTCCAGTGACCGCCTGGGTGCTTCGGCTCCGGAGCGCCGGGAACCGTGCTCCGGGCGGACATACCGCCACGTCCCCTCACGTCTCGCTGCCGACCGCGGGCGCGTCCGCCTGTGCGTACGGTGCAGCACCGGTACGTCCGTCCACGCCATCGTCCTGTGACCGCCTGGGCACTTCGACTGAGGAGTCCCGCGAACCGCGCTCCGGGCAGACACACCGCCACGCCCCCTCACGCCTCGCTGCCGACCGCGGGGCGTGTCCGTCCGTGGGTGCGGTGCCGCGCCGGTATGTCCGTCCTCGCTATCGTCCAGTGACCGTGTAGATACTTCGGCTCCGGAGCGCCGCGAACCGTGCTCCGGGCGGACATACCGCCACGTCCCCTCACGAGCACTGCCGCCTGCGGGTGCGTGAGGGGGCTGCCCTCCCCTGCCTGAACCCTGTGCAGCCCGCCCCTCCCCCACCCTCACTCGCACATCCCCCACCCACCCCGCATGTACGTCCCCCCCTGACACCACGGGGCAATCGGGCGGGTGGGCGGGAAAGGCCTGTTCGGGCAGGGGGAGCTGCGGGGTGATCGGGTGGGTGGGTGGGTGGGAAAGGCCTGTTCGGGGTCGGGGAGCT
>NZ_BAAAUG010000055.1:16964-24058 GCF_039533825.1 Streptomyces rectiviolaceus | reverse complement strand
GGGGGGGGGGGGGGGGGGGCTGTTCGGGCTGGGGGCTAGGCCTTGCGGCCCCAGGCTGAGATCAGGGGGGCCGTGGCCAGGTCCATCGGCTGTGCGGCGATGTTCGCGAGGTGGTCGGTGATGTCGGCCTCCGTGGCCAGGCCCGCCGCCGTCAGGGCCGCGCGGGACTGTTGGACCATGGCCGCCTCCAGGGCCGCGCAGGCGGGCGAGGCCAGGGGGAAGTACGCGTCGGCCTCCACCTGGCGCAGGCCCGCCGCGCGGAGCAGCCGGGGCAGACCGCGGCCGTACGCGAGGTCGGCGCCGCGCTGGGTGAGCAGCGCGCCCCGGAGGCGGTTCGCCAACTGCTCCGCCGGCCCGTGCTCGTCCGGGCAGGGCAGCGGCTGCAGGGCCGGATCGGCCTCCTCGATCAGCAGGCGGCCCCCGGGACGCAGCGCCCGGATCATCGACCGCAGGGCGAGCTCACGGTCCGGCACCCGGGCGAGGACGAGCCGCGCGTGGACGAGGTCGAAGCCACCGCCGGGCGGCGCGTCCGCCCCCACGTCGTGCATGCGCACCTCGACCGGCGTGCGGGCGGCCGATGTGTGCCAGGAGATGTCCGTGTCGGTCGCGAGGACCCGCCCGGTGGGGCCGACCCGCTTGGCGAGCCAGGAGACGACGGAGGTGCCGCCCGCGCCGACCTCCCAGCAGCGCCACCCCGGCCCGATGCCGAGCCGCTCGATGTGCCGGAAGGTCGTGGGGTCGAAGAGCGCGGAGAAGGCTTCGGAGCGCTGACCCGCACCCGCCCCCTCGGCGTGCCGATTCCGATTGCCGGTCAGATAGCCGTCGATGAGCGTCATACGGCAATTATCCCGGTTGCCCGGCTTGCTCCCGGGAGGCGGCTCCGAAGGCCTGGAGCGGAGTATTCCGTTCCCACAGGCTCTGGCCGCACTGACGGAACGTACTGGCAGACTGGCACGTCACGTCACCAGAACGAGGAGCCACGCATGTCGATGGCAGGCAACCTGCGAAAGGTAGGGAACCTCCGCAAGGTAGGCGGCCTACGGAAGGTCGCGCGGGTCGCCCAGTTCGTGCGCAAGCACAGCCGTGTCGACCTGAGCCACCCCGCCCGCTCCCCGCTGGGCTCGGCGGTGGTGAAGTGCGTGACGTACCGCAACGGCGTGCGCCAGGAGGGCGGCCGCGACCTCGTCGAGGAGGTCGAGCGCGTCCGCAAGAGCGGTGACGGATTCGTCTGGCTCGGGCTGCACGAACCGACGGAGCAGGAGTTCGCGGGCATCGCCGACCTCTTCGACCTGCACCCGCTCGCCGTGGAGGACGCGGTCCACGCCCACCAGCGGCCGAAGGTGGAGCGGTACGACGAGACGCTGTTCGCCGTGTTCAAGACGGTCTGTTACGTGGAACATGCCGAACTCACCGCGACCAGCGAGGTGGTGGACACCGGCGAGATCATGGTCTTCATCGGCAAGGAGTTCGTGATCACCGTGCGGCACGGCCGCCACGGTTCGCTCGGCCCGCTGCGCGAGGAGCTCGAGTCCGCGCCCGAGCAGCTCGCCAAGGGCCCGGCGGCGGTCCTGCACGCGCTGGCCGACCACGTCGTGGACGACTATCTCGTCGTGACGGACGCAGTGCAGGCCGACATCGACCAGGTGGAGATGGACGTGTTCTCCAAGGAGGGAGAGCAGGCCGACCCGGGCCGCATCTACCAGCTCAAGCGCGAGCTGCTCGAACTGAAGCGAGCCGTGGTGCCGCTCGGCCGCCCGCTGCAGATCCTCTCCACCCAGCCGATGCAGGTGGTCGCCCCGGAGATACAGGCCTACTTCCGGGACGTCGACGACCACCTCAAGCGGGTCGCGGAGCAGATCGCCTCCTTCGACGAGCTCCTGAACTCCATCCTCCAGGCTCACCTCGCGCAGGTGACGGTCGCGCAGAACGAGGACATGCGGAAGATCACCGCCTGGGCCGCCGTGATCGCCGTGCCGACGATGGTCTGCGGTCTGTACGGAATGAACTTCGACCACATGCCCGAGCTGCACTGGAAGTACGGCTATGGACTGGTGGTCGGCGTCATCGTCACCATCTGCTTCTCGCTCTATCGCGGCTTCCGGCGCAACGGCTGGCTCTAGGCTGTACGGGCCATGCCAACTACGGGGGGAAGTGGGGGAAGGTGACCGATGCCTCTGCGCGAGGATGACCCGGAGTCGATCGGCGGCTATCGGATCGAGTCGCGGATCGGCACCGGCGGCATGGGCGTCGTCTATCTCGGCCGCTCGGCGTCGGGCCGCGCGGTCGCGGTCAAAGTCGTCCACACCCAGTACGCGGACGACCCCGAGTTCCGTGCACGCTTCCGCCAAGAGGTCAAGGCCGCACGCCGGGTCAGCGGCGCCTTCACCGCACCGGTCGTGGACGCCGATCCGGAGGCCGCGCTGCCCTGGATGGCCACGGCATACGTCTCCGGGGACACCCTCGCCCAGCGCATCGCCGACCAAGGGCCGCTGGACTGGCCGCGGTTGAAGCGGCTCGGCGGCGAACTGGCCGAGGCGCTGCGGGAGATCCACCGCGCCGAGGTGGTGCACCGCGACCTGAAGCCGAGCAATGTGCTGCTGCTCGAATCCGCGGGTGGCGCGGACGGCGGCGACGGCAGCGGCAGCGGCGACGGCGGAATGACGCGCGTCATCGACTTCGGCATCTCCCGGGCCGCGCACAGCGATGTGCGGACGCAGACCGGCCTGGTGATGGGCTCGCCGCCGTTCATGGCGCCTGAGCAGTTCAGCAGCCCGCGCGACGTCGGGCCGCCGGTCGACATCTTCGCGCTGGGCGCCCTCCTCGTGTACGCGGCCACGGGGCGCAGCCCGTTCGAGGCGGAGAACGCGTACCTGGCCGCGTACCAGACCGTGCACAACGACCCCGAACTGGGCGCGCTCCCCGAGGCGTTGCGCCCGCTGGTGATGTCCTGCCTCGCCAAGTCACCGCAGGACCGGCCCACTCCGGTGCAGGTTCTCGACGCGCTGGCCGCGCTCCCGGACGAGGGACCAACGGGCGCGACGGGTTCGGCGACGGGTCCCAGCGCTCGACGCCCGCGCCGGGGGCGTCGGTTCAAGGTCGTCCTCGCGAGCGCCGTGGCGCTGGTGGCCATGATCGGCACCGGAGTATCCGCGGCATTTCTGGGCGGCACGGATTCCGGCGCGGGCGGCGGCGGCACGGACGCGAAGGCGGGGGTCCCCGCGGGCTGGAGGCCGTGGCACGTCGCCGCCGAGAAGGACGGCGACGACATGATGCCCTCGTCGGAGGCCTGCACTCCGCACGCACAGGGCGTCTACTGCGCCTCGCCGACCACCGCACTGACCCGGCTCGATCCCCTGACGGGCAAGGTCAGATGGACGAAGCCGATGCACCGCCCCAAGTCGACCACCGGCTACTCGGTCACCGGCCCGGTCGTGGGCGCCGGCACGGTGTTCACGTACAGCGCGGAGGGCTCCGGCGGAGTCGACGCGTACGACGCCAAGAGCGGCAGGAGGCTGTGGCGGCTGCCGGGGCCGCACGCGGAGTTCCAGTATCTGAGCGGCGTACTGGTCGTGCACAAGGGCGAGTTGAGCTCGTCGCGCACGTCGACGTACACGGCGTACGACCCGCGGTCCGGCCGGGAGCTGTGGCACCACAAGGTGACCAGCGACTCGCCGGGCGCGTTCTACGCGGGTCCGGACGGTACGGTCTTCGCCGATCTGCGGATCGCCCCGCGCAAGGGCGTCCCCGGCTCGTCGGAGATCGCCCGCTACGACGCGCGGTCCGGCCGGAAGCTGGGCGGGACCAAGGCGCCGAAGGGCGACCTGTGGCTGGCCACGGTGCACGACGGCAAGGGGTACTTCGCGCGCTGGGAGAACGACTCGGGTGTCTCCTCACGCTTCTTCATCCAGGATCTGACGTCGGGGAAGGTCCGCGGCATCGACTTCCCCTGGGCGGTGGAGCCGGAGGCGCCGCCGCTGGTGCGCGGCGACGCCATGTATCTCTTCGACTACGCCAACGAGACCGTGCTCGCGCTCGACCTCAAGCGCGGCAAGCCGCTCTGGACGACCTCCCGCGAGCTGCGGATCTTCAGCGAGCCGTCGGTGCGTGGCGACAGCCTGTACGCCACGATGCCCGACGACAGTGTCATCGCGATCAACATCCGCACGGGACGGGAGCGTTGGCGTTCGGCGGCGCCCTCCTTCAAGGACGCCACGGACACCAACAACGCCGGGGGCGGCTCGGTCGACGACCGGTCCCCGAGCGGGGTGGCCCCGCTGGCACTGGGGGGCGTGCTCTACGGGGTGACGGACGAGGGAACGTTCTCGGTGGCCGCCAAGGGATAGACCCGGCGGGCGAGTGGGCGAGCGGCCGAGCGGGCGAGTGAGAGGCCTGCGGTCAGCTCTTCGCGTACACGCTCTCGACCCAGCTCGCGAGCTGGTCGTCGGCGAGGTGCGTGGCGAGGTCGGCCTCGCTGATCATGCCCACAAGGCGCTTGTTCTCGATGACCGGGAGCCTGCGGATCTGGCTGCCCTTCATCTCCTGGAGGACCTCGTCGAGGTCAGCGCCCGAGTCGATCCAGCGGGGCGTGCCCTTGGCCATGTCGCCCGCGGTCACCCTGGACGGGTCGTGCCCCATCGCCACGCAGCCGACCACGATGTCGCGGTCGGTGAGGATGCCGCAGAGCCGCTCGTTCTCGTCGCTGATGGGCAGCGCGCCCACGTCGAGCTGACGCATCAGTTGTGCTGCGCGGTCCAGGGTCTCATGTGCGGGGATCCACTGGGCGCCGCGGTGCATGATGTCTCCGGCTGTGGTCATGAGCTGCCTCCCGGGGCCGGACGGCCGGCGCGGCGCGGAGGCACCGCTAGTCCCGGCGCCCCTCATTCTCGCCGGGCACCCGGAGGTCCGCACGCCGGGGGCGGGCACCCCTGACGGGACAGGGCCTCTGACGCGGACGCCGTCGCGGCTGGGGCGCGGACGCCGTCGCGGCTCGGGCGTGGACCACCCGGCCTCAGGCGGAGAAGCCGACGATCTTCTCCGGGGTCACTCTGATGATCACCCGGACCTCCTCGTCCTTCTCGCCGGGCGGGTCGATGCCCAGGTACTTGTGCGAGAGCTCGTGAGGGAGCCGCTTCTCCGGGTCGGGAAGGATCTCGGCGACGCCGCGGATCTCGGTCGATGTGTACGGATTGGCCAGGTCGAAGACCGAGATGCTGATGCGCGGGTCGCGTTCGAGGTTGCGGACCTTCTGCCGCCGCGCGGTGGAGGAGAACAGCACGGTGTCGCCCTCCCGCTTGATCCACACCACCGAGTTCTGGGGTGCGCCGGTGGGGCCGAGGGTCGCGACGCTGGCGAAGTTCTTGCCGTCGAGGAGGGTGCGGACCGATTCGCTGAAGTGGAGCGGTGCCGTTGTCATGACCCAGACTCTAACTACATGCACGTGCATGTAAAAGGGCTTTCAATATCTTTCTTCACGCCTACGTGGCCGGTGATCGGCGTTCGGTGGCCCGTGGCCGGTGGCCGTCAGCCGCTCCATGCCGGATGCCGTGGGTCGTCCGCGCGTACGACGACGTCGGCCACCGCACCAGGGTCCGCCTCCGCCTCGTACCGCTCGAAGGCGGGCAGCGTCCACCGCTCGCTCTGCGCCGTACGTCGCCGCAGGGCGCCCGGCGAGAGGCTCGTGTGGACGGTCAGATCGAAGGGGAACCAGTGGCCGAGCAGCAGTGGTCCGTGCAGCAACAGCAGTGCGCCGGGCTGGAGTTGTACGTACGGACTGCGTGTCGCGCGGTCCGTGGCCGGGTCCCAGAGGTCCGGCAGTACCCGTCCCGTGCCGCCCGGATCCAGCGGCCCGAAGACCTCGCGCCAGAGCGCGCCGGTGTCGAACCAGCCGCTGTAGTACGCCTCCACGTCCTCGCGACCGTACTCGAGACGCAGCGAGGCGGGGCGCAGGAAGCCTTCCGTGCCGACGACGAGCGCGGAACGACCGCGCACCCGCAGCGCGTCGGCCACGCTCCGGGCCAGCTCACCGGGCCTGCCCGCCGGGGCCCCGTCGAAGGCGATGCGGGGCCAGGGGCTCGCGTCGGCCGTCTTCAGGTCGAGCAGGCGGTCGGCGAGCGTGTCCGTGAGCCGGTCCCAGGTGATCGCTTCGAGTCGCACCCGTCCCATGATGCCGGGCCTTCCCGCTCTGCTGCCGGACTCCCCCGCCACCCTTCCGCGGCGGTACGCGCCCGCCGCCCCGGGGAATGAACCCTTCATGGCACCAACTCCCCTCATCCGAACCGGGCTTCTCGCCATCCAGCCCCTGAAGCGCCGTCACTGCGCGGAGTGCCGACGCGGGCCGCTCTCCCTCCTGGTCATCGAGGACACCGAGCCGCGCTGTCTGGACTGCGCCGACCTGGGTCATCTCGTCTTCCTGCCACGCGGCGACACCGCGTTGACGCGTCGGGCCCGCGAGGGGAGCGGGCTCTCGGCGGTGGTCGTCCGCTTCAACCGGCGCCAGGGCCGGTACGAGCGCCAGGGCGTGCTCGTCGAAGAGGCGGCGCTCGCACGAGCCGAGGAGCGGTGCCTCGCGGACGCGGAGGCGCGGGCGCGCCGCCGGGCACGGGACGCGGCGCGCCGGGCCATGGAGGACGTCCGCTTCACGGCTGCCTTCGCGGACGAGATACGCCGTCTCTTCCCGGGGTGTCCCGATGAGCGGTCCCGTGCGATCGCCGCGCACGCGTCCGTGCGGGGCAGTGGGCGGGTGGGGCGGAGCGCGGCGGGCCGGGCGCTGTCCTCCGTCGCGGTGACTGCGGCGGTGGTGGCCGCCGTCCGGCACACGGACACGCCGTACGACCGCCTCCTCATGAGCGGAGTCCCCCGGGGGGAGGCCCGCCGCCGGATCGCCCCGGCGGTGGAGGCGGTGCTTCGGGCCTGGCAGGGCCCTGGGCGGGCGGGGTGGCGGTCTGAGGGGGTGGCGGTCTGAGGGGGGTGTCGAGGCGTGGGCCGCCTCGCCGCCGAGCGGTTCCTGGCCGGGGGCCTGCCGCCGGTCCGGTCGGCTCGCCTCGCGTCGCGTCGCGGGTGCGCCTGAACCGCCGCTTCGCGGCGGATTTTTCCCG
>NZ_BAAAUG010000055.1:0-16943 GCF_039533825.1 Streptomyces rectiviolaceus | reverse complement strand
CCACCCGACTGCCCCGCAGGGTAATCGGGCGGGTGGGCGGGAGAGGGCAGCCACCGACGGCGGAAAGCGAACGACCCTCCCCGGGCTGGGACGGCCCGCCCGTTCGCCCACCCCTCGACACGGGGTGATCGGGCGGGTGGGCGGGAGAGATCCGCCGCGAAGCAGGCGGAAAGCGAACCCCCCAAGGCCCCCCGGCCAGACCCCCGCGTATGCGCCCGCGCGCCCCACGCATGGCCCCCCACCCGGTAAGGGCAATTCACTTGTGGTGCGGGGCCGCTCCATGGAGGATCACTGCGGCTCGCTCACCTGACGGCTGCCTTACCGAACGCGGGAGTTGCCATGATCGAGGGACCGTACTTCGTGCTCGTCGTACTGGGCGCACTCGCCTGCGGCCTGGTCGCAGGAGCGTTCGTCGCGTTCTCGACGTTCGTGATGCAGGGCCTGGCCGCGCTGCCCCCGGCGCAAGGCATCGCCGCGATGCAGTCGATCAACGTCAAGGCGCTCACCGCAGGCTTCATGACCGTGTTCATGGGCGCCGCCGGCCTCAGCGCCGTCGTCGCCGTCGTCACCTTCGTGCTCTGGCCCGACGAGGGCACCGTCGAGCTGCTGCTGGGCAGCGCGCTGTATCTGTTCGGGTCGTTCGGGGTGACCATCGCCGCGAACGTCCCCCGCAACGACGCCCTCGCCAAGCTCGACCCGCAGGCACCGGAGAGCGCGGATCACTGGCGTACGTACGTCAGTGAATGGACCATGTGGAACCACATCCGGGTCGGGGCCTCGCTGGCCGCGTCGGCATCCTTCATCCTCGCCCTCACGTGACGTGACTTGATCCGCCCCATCACGCCCCGTCCCGCCCCGCCCCCAGGCCCCCGAGCACGTGCCGCGCCCGCCCACCCGACGTACAGTGGCGGAAAGCCCGCGAAACACGCGAGAGAGCTCGCGAGAAGGCACGCGAGGGAGACGGCCATGGCCGACCCCAAAGGCTTCCTCACCACCGCCCGCCAGGAATGGCCGCGCCGGCCCGTCGGTGAACGGGTCAAGGACTGGGACGAGGTGTACGTCCCCGGCGCACTGCTGCCCATCGTCGAGCGGCAGGCCGACCGCTGCATGGACTGCGGCATCCCCTTCTGCCACGACGCCTGCCCGCTGGGCAATCTGATCCCCGAGTGGAACGAACTCGTCTCGCGCGCCGACTGGAGCGCGGCGGCGGACCGGCTGCACGCCACGAACAACTTCCCCGAGTTCACCGGCCGCCTCTGCCCCGCGCCTTGCGAGGCAGGCTGCGTCCTCGCGATCAACCAGCCCGCGGTGACCATCAAGAACGTCGAGGTGGCCATCGCCGACCGGTCCTGGGCGGACGGCCTCAACCCGCCACGACCCCCGGACCGGCACTCCGGCAGGACCGTCGCGGTCGTCGGCTCCGGCCCGGCCGGACTCGCCGCCGCCCAGCAGCTGACGCGGGCCGGGCACACGGTGGCCGTGTACGAGCGCGAGGACCGCGCGGGCGGGCTCCTGCGATACGGAATCCCCGCGTTCAAGATGGAGAAGCACCACGTGGAGCGGCGGCTCGCGCAGATGCGGGACGAGGGCACCATCTTCCGTACGTCCGTCGCGATCGGGCGGGACATCGGCGCCGCGGAGCTGCGGGCCCGGCACGACGCGGTGGTACTCGCCGTCGGGGCCACCGCATGGCGTGAACTGGACGTTCAGGGACGCGAGTTGAGCGGGATCCAGCAGGCCATGGAGTATCTCCCGCTCGCCAATCGCGTGTGCGAGGGAGACCTCGACGCCTCTCCGCTGTCCGCCGCGGGCAGGCACGTCGTGATCGTCGGCGGCGGGGACACCGGTGCGGACTGCCTGGGCACGGCGGTGCGCGAAGGGGCCGCCTCCGTCACGCAGTTGGACATCTACGAACGGCCCGGCGACGTACGCGACGAACTGGCCGAGCCCTGGCCGACGTACCCGAAGGTCTACCGGCTCTCCGTCGCGCACGAGGAGGCGGGCGAGCTGCGCACCGCTCCCGCGGCGGACGCCGACGCGCGCCTGTTCGCCGCGTCCACCCTGCACTTCACCGGCGACGCGGCGGGCCGGGTACGCGCCCTGCATCTGACCGAGGTCGACGCGGACCGCCGCCCGCGCCCCGGCACCGCCCGTGAGCTCCCCGCCGATCTGGTGCTGCTCGCGCTCGGCTTCTCGGGGCCCGAGCGTACGGCGGGCGGCCTGATCGACCAGCTGGGCCTGGACGTCGACGACCGCGGCAACCTCGCCCGGGACGCGGGCTTCGCGACGAACGTGCCGGGCGTCTTCGCGACCGGCGACGCGGCCCGCGGCCAGTCACTGGTCGTGTGGGCCATCGCCGAGGGCCGCGCGACCGCCGCCGCGGTGGACCGGTGGCTGACGGGCGCGACCCAGCTCGCGGCGCCGATCAGGCCGTACGACCGGCCGATGACCGTGTGAGACGGCCCGACGCCCCGCGCAGGATGTGGTCGTGACTGTGAGCCCCCGCCCCGCACGGGCGGCGACTCACCACGCGCGAGCCCACGACGGGCTCACGACAGGAGGAAGTCGGCGTCCCCCGCCTTCGCCCCCTGGATGAACGCGTCGATCTCACCGTGCGTGTAGATCAGAGCCGGGCCGTCCGGATCCGCCGACTGACGGACGGCGACGCGGCCGTCGGCCAGCTTCATGGCCTCCAGGCAATTGCCGCCGTTGCCGCCGCTCCACGGCTTGTGCCAGCCCTCGCTGCCGAGTTCGCGGGCGGGCATGCCGTTGTAGATCCGGGAGTCGTCCCGGGACTCGGGGCGGGACGAGGCTCCGGGTTTGCCCCCGGGTCGCGTGCCGGCTCGGTGTCGATCCATTCACAGCTCCTTGCGGAGGTCCCGGAGGAGCTCCTTTGTGCGATGTGCCGTCGCGGCTTGCGCCGCCATGCGGTCCATGACCTCGAGGTGGGTGGCCACCTCGGTGCGCGCGTCCAGATAGACGGCGCCGGTCAGGTACTCGCTGTAGACCATGTCCGGCAACTCCGCCATGGCGAAGCGGAAGAGCACGAACGGTCCGTACGTGCCCGCCGCGAACGGCGCGATCTGCAACGTCACATGAGGAAGTTCGACGGCTTCGAGCAGCTTGTCGATCTGCTCGCGCATCACATCGGGACCGCCCACGGGTCTGCGCAGGGCGGTCTCGTCCATCACGATCCAGACCCGTGGCGCGTCCTCGCGGGTGAGCAGCGACTGGCGCTCCATCCGCAGCGCCACGTACCGCTCGATGTCCTCGGGGCGGGTCTGGCCGATCGCCCCGGAGCGCATCACACCGCGCGCGTACTCCTCGGTCTGCAGCAGGCCGGGCACGAAGTGCGGTTCGTAGGACCTGATGAGGCTGGCTGCCCCCTCAAGGCTGACGTACATGCTGAACCAGCCCGGCAGGATGTCGTGGAACCGCTGCCACCAGCCCGGCTTGTTCGCCTCCTCGGCGAGCGTCACGAAGGCGTCGGCCTCGTCGTCGGCGACGCCGTACGACTTCAGGAGCAGTTGGAGATACGGGATCTTCAGCGCGACCTCGGCCATCTCCATGCGACGGACCGTGGCGGGGGCGACGCGAAGGATCCGCGCCGCCTCCTCTCGTTTGAGGCCGGCGCGCTCACGCAGGTCCTGCAAACGACGGCCTAGGACGACCTGGCCGACGGTCGGCGCGGACCGCGGTTCGCTCACGTCCTACCTCCACGTACTCCATGTAATGCCAATTCACTCCGCACCTGGAGCCGTTGCCAGCAGTGTGCCATGTGCCGTCCGGAAGGAACACGCCACTGTGCACTTTTCAGAGTGGGTCTTGCCAAGGTGTTCCCGGCGGGGCGATAGTGGATGGCGTGACTCCGCCCGCGCCGTTACACACAGCTGCCGCCGAGGCCCCTGTTGGCATTACTGCCGACGCGTGGGTCGAGAGCGGTTCCGAGCTCTGCGTCAGCTTCGCGCTCGTGCCACGGCCGGGCTCCGCCGCGCAGGCCAGACGGCTGGCGAAGGCCCAGCTCCTGGGCTGGGACATCGGCGAGGACGCCCGCGACGCCGCGGCCCTCGTGGTGTCCGAGCTGGTAACCAACGCGATCGTGCACACCGCGAGCCACCGGATCGTCTGCGAGCTCTGCACAAGCCCCGGGACCCTGCGCATAGCTGTGCGTGACGACGGATACGGATCAGGTGTTCCGCGGCCCGCCCAGGACGGGCCCGACGCTGATGACGAGCACGGGAGGGGGCTGCTCCTCGTGGAGGCGGTGAGCTGCGCGTGGGGTGTGCGGGACGAGGGTCCCGGGGCCGGCCTCACCGTATGGGCGGAACTGCGGGCCTGACGTGACTGAGGGTGCGGGCGTGGGAACGACGTGGGCAGGGGGCGTGTGAGCGCGGTGACGGTGCGGCGGCTGTTGGATCTGGACACGCTGGTCCGCCTCGAACGGAGACGGGCTGCCGCCGTCACTCCGACGCCGCCGACGCGGCTCGCCGTCCCGGAGGGAATGTCGCAGCCTCTGGGGTGTGACGCGGTCTCGGTCCCTTCGCGGTTCGGGCCCCGGCTGATGGCGCGGCTGCCTCGTGTGGGGTGTGTGTACGAGGACGTGGACGCGGCGCGGTGGTGGTGGATCGTGCCGGCGGACTCCGACGTGGCGCTCGAGTGGCCCTCCCCCGCGTATTACGCCGCGGGGGCCGTGGTGCCGGGGGCCCGGCGCGCTCCCTCCTTGATCCACAGCCCCTCTGGGGGCGAGGTTCCCTATACGCCGCCGATTCCGCTGTATCTGGCCTGGTGCACGGCCACGGGGGCTACGCCGGGGTGGTCTCGGGCCGTACGGGCGTAGCCTCCGGCGGTTCCCTGCTGCGCCTGGCCTTGGTTGCCCTCATCACCGGCTCCGCCGAGTTCGTCCTCAAACGCCGGACGGGCTGGAAATCCCCCGGGCGCCGCCCCGTCCCCTCACCCCTCCACCGCGGCCTCCACCGCTGCGACGACCTCGCTCGGCGCCTCCATCTGCGCCATGTGGCCCACCCCCTCGATCACGCGGACGGCGGCCCTCCCCTCCAGGGACGCCGCATTGGACGCCGGGATCACCTGATCGGCCCCGCCCCACACGGCCACCGTCCGCACGCCCCGAGGCAGCAGGGAACTCACGTCAAGGGCCGCTCCGCCGTCCGGGGCCACCAGCGTCGGCAGGAGCGTGCGGAGCGCCGCGTCGACGCCGTCCAGGCGCTTGTACTTCAGGAGGTCGTCCACCAGCTGCCGGGTCACGAGTCCCTCGTCGGCGAAGAGCTTGCGCAGGTGCGGACGGAGTTCGCGCCGTGTCCCCGCCTCCGCGAAGCCCCGCAGGTAGGAGGCGTCCACATCAGGGCCGTACCCGGCGGGTGCGATCAGCGTCAGTGAGCCGACCCGGTCGGGAACCCCCGCCGCCACCGCCGTGACCACCGCACCCCCCAGCGAATGCCCCACCAGATGCGCCCGCTCGATGCCGAGCGCGTCGAGGAAGCCCGTGACGGCCGTCGCCAGCGAGGCCAGGCTGCCGTCCCCCACCTCCTTGCCGGACTCCCCGTGACCCGGCAGATCGAGCGCGTACACCGTGTGCCGTGCGGCGAGGGGCTCCTGCACGAAGAGCCAGGAGTTCTTGTCGCCGCCGAACCCGTGCACCAGGACGACCTCCTCCGCGCCGCCGCCCGACGTCGCGTACGCGAGCGCCCTGCCGCCCACCTCCGCGATGCCGCTCACCGGGCTGCCCTCGTCCTCCGCGGGCACCCCGCGCGCCAGCTGCTCCCGTGCCTCCGCGGCCACCCGCTCGATCTCGTCCTCCGGGACGTCCGGCCCGGCGATGACCGCTATGACACAGCCGACGGGCGCCTCACCGCCCGCGTCCGCGACGATCCGCCGCAGTACGCCGCCGCGTGACGCCTCCAGCGTGCCCGCGATCTTGTCGGTGTCGATCTCCGCCAGATCGTCACCCTCCTCGACCTCGTCGCCCTCCTGCGCGATCCACTCGGTGATCTTTCCGGTCTTCATGGACAGGCCCCACTTGGGCATGGTGACCCGCTCGATGAACGGCATCCTCACGGTTTCCTCACGGCTTCCAGTCGACGACTGACTTGACCGCGGCGGCGACCCGCGCGGCGTCCGGCATATAGAGGTCTTCGAGCGTCGGACTGAACGGCACCGGCGTGTGCGGCGCGGTCACCGTCTCGATCGGCGCCCGCAGCGCCCCGAACGCCTCGCGCGCGACCAGCGCCGAGACGTCGGCGGCCATCCCGCAGCGCGGCCCCGCCTCGTCGACCACGACCAGGCGCCCGGTGGCCGCGACGCTCTCGAGGATCGTGTCGGCGTCCAGCGGGCTTGTCGTGCGGGGGTCGATGACCTCGCAGCTCATCCCGGACGAGGCCAGGCCGTCCGCCGCGTCGCAGGCCACGTTCACCATCCGCCCGAGGGCCACGATCGTCACGTCCTGGCCCTCGCGCACGATGCCCGCCTCGCCGAAGGGGATCGCGTAGCTCTCGACGGGGACCTCGCCCACCACGTCGTACATCGCCTTGTGCTCGCAGAAGATCACCGGGTCGTCGTCCCTGATCGCCTGGATCATCAGACCCTTCGCGTCGTACGGGGATGAGGGCAGGACGACCTTCAGACCCGGCACGGCGGTGAACGCCGGGTACATGGCCTGCGAGTGCTGGGCCGCCGCCCGAAGACCGGCCCCGTACATGGCGCGGATGACGACGGGAGTGACGGCCTTGCCGCCGAACATGTACCGGAACTTCGCCGCCTGGTTGAAGATCTGGTCGAAGCACACCCCCATGAAGTCGATGAACATGAGCTCGGCGACCGGCCGCAGGCCGCGCGTCGCGGCGCCGATCGCCGCCCCGATGAACGCCGACTCCGAGATCGGGGTGTCGAGGACCCGCCCGGGGAAGCGCGGGTAGAGCCCCTTCGTCACGCCCAACACCCCTCCCCAGGCGTCGGATTCGCCGGGTGCGCCCGCGCCGCCCGCGTTGTCCTCGCCCATGACGATGACCGAGGGGTCGCGCTCCATCTCCTGCGCCAGTGCCTCGCCCAGCGCCTCGCGATAGCTGATGCTGCGTGCCACGGTCGACTCCCCTCAGAGGTACGAGATGTAGACGTCGGTCTCCAGATCCGCGCCGGTCGGCAGGGGCGCCGCCTGGGCCTCCGACACGGCCTCGTCGATCAGCCGGGCGACCTCGGTGTCGATCGCGTCGAGCTGAGCCACCGTGACTTCGCCCCGGACCCGCTCCCGGAAGCGTTTGATGCAGTCGAGTTCGGCGCGGGCGTGGCGCACCTCGTCCGTCCGGTACTTCTGCTGGTCGCCCTCGAAGTGGCCGTAGTAGCGCGTGAGTTGGACCTCGATGAGGCTGGGCCCGCCGCCCGAACGCGCTCGGGCGACCGCCTCGCCCGCCGCCTCGTGCACCGCGAAGAAGTCGAAGCCGTCGACCGTGACCCCGGGCATGCCGAAGGCCGCCGCGCGGGCCGCGATGGAGCCGCCTCCGACGGACCACTCGGCCGAAGTGGCCTCCGCGTAGCCGTTGTTCTCGGCGACGAAGACGGCGGGCAGCTGCCAGACGGACGCGAGGTTCAGGGATTCGAGGGTGGTGCCCTGATTGCTGCCGCCGTCCCCGAAGAAGGCCACGCCGACGCCGCCGTCCCCGCGCACCTTCGCGGCGAGCGCGGCGCCGCAGATGAGGGGCGGCCCGCCGCCGACGATGCCGTTGGCGCCGAGCATGCCCTTGGAGAGGTCGGCGATGTGCATGGAGCCGCCCTTGCCGTGGCACGACCCGGTCGTACGTCCATAGATCTCGGCCATCATCGACTTCACGTCGACGTGCTTGGCGATGCAGTGACCGTGGCCCCGGTGCGTGGAGGCGATGACGTCGCGGTCGTCGTCCAGGTGGGCGCAGACTCCGGTGGCGGATGCCTCCTCACCTGCGTACAAGTGCACGAAGCCGGGGATGTCGCCGGTCGCGAACTCCTCGTGCAGACGCTCCTCGAAGTCACGGATCGTACGCATCGTGCGGTACGCGTCAAGCAGTGCGGGCCCGTCCAGGCCGTGCTCATGGGGGACTTGCGGTGTCCGGAGAGTGTCGGTCACGGAAGAACTCCTTTGCCTGCGCGGGTGCGGAGTTGCCTGCATGGGGTATGGCACTGCGGGCTCGGTGAACCGGCAACAGTTGCCCGGGGTTGCAAGCCCGCACAGGACGTACGCAAAACGGAGAAGGAGAAGCAGACGAACCACAAACAGAGCAACACCCCTGAAGAGAACGGGACTTCAGAAGCACGAGCCGGGACATCGGAGTCGGAGTCGCTGCTCTTCGGCGGGCCCCTGCGCTACGACACCGGCTGGGCCCAGCACGAGGAGGCCTTCCTCCAGCTGGGGTTCCGGTCCATGCTCAAGCGGCTCCCCGCGCTCCTCGCCGCCAGCTTCCGGCTGGCCTGGCAGGCCGACCGGCGGGCCGCCCGCATCGTCATCGGCGCCGAGGTGGGCCGCGGACTCGCCCAGGCGGTGAGCCTCCTCGCGGTCAACAGCGTGCTGGGGCGCCTGCTGACCGACGCCCCGGTCGCCGACCGGATGCGCGGCGCCGCGCCCGCCCTGGTGACGGTGGCCTGCGTGCTGTTCGTGGCCGCGCTGCTGCGCGCGGCGTCGACGTACGCGACAGGACGCCTTGAGCCGAAGGTCGAACGCGTCGCCACCGAGCAGTACTTGGAGAGGGCCGCGTCGGTGGAGCTCGCGGCCATCGAGGACGACGCGTTCCACAAGCTGCTCGACACGGCGCAGTACGGAGCCGCGTCGGCCCGCCGCATGATCGGCATCTCCACGCGCGTGGTGAACGCGATGATCTCGCTGATCGCGGCGGCGAGCGTGCTGACCGTCCTGCACCCGGTGCTGCTTCCGCTCCTGGTGACCATGACCCTGCCGAGCGCGTGGAGCGCCCTGACGATCGCCCGGCGCCGCTATGTCTCCTTCCACGCGTGGGTGCAGCACGCCCGCGCGGGACGCCTCATCGGCAGCCTGCTCACGGAGGCGCGGGCCGCCCCGGAGATCCGGGTGCACGGCGTGGGTCCTTTCCTGCTGCGGCACTTCCGGTCCATGTCGGAGGCGGCGGAGGAGGAGCAGGCGCGCCTGGCGCGGCTCGCCGCCCGTACGGGTCTGATCGCGGCGGCGTGGACGGGCGTCGCCACCGTGGCGACGTACGCGACGCTCGGCGGGCTACTGCTCGCCGGGGCGATGGCGCTGTCCGTCGCGGGCACCGCCGTCATCGCGATCCGCACCGGCGCGTCCAATCTCGACACGCTCGTCGTGGAGATCAACTCCCTGCACGAGGACGCCCTGTTCGTCGGCGACCTGGAGCGGCTCTTCGTGGAGGCCGCGCAGCGCGCGATCCCGGTCGGCGGCGCCGAACTGCCGCCGGACCCACGGGAGATACGGTTCGAGAACGTCACCTTCCGCTATCCGGGGACCTCGGGCAGGGACGCGCTCAGCGACGTCTCGCTCACCCTGCCGACCGGGAAGATCGTCGCCCTCGTGGGCGAGAACGGCTCCGGCAAGACCACCCTGGTGAAGCTGCTCGCCGGTCTGTACGCGCCGAAGGACGGCCGGATCCTGTGGGACGACGTCGACGCGGCGACCGCGGACCGGCACCAACTGGCGGAACGTATCGCGATGGTGGCGCAGGACTTCAAGCGCTGGCCGTTCACGGCGCGGGTGAACATCGCGATCGGCCGGTCGTCGGTGGCTCTCACGGACGAGCGGATCGGCGCGGCGGTCGGGGAGGCCGGCGCCGGGGACGTCGTGGCCGATCTGCCGCGCGGGCTCGACACGTTGCTGGCCCGCGCGTTCACCGGTGGGCACGAGCTGTCGGGCGGTCAGTGGCAGCGGCTCGGCATCGCGCGCGCCGCGTACCGGCGCGGCAGCATCCTCATCGTGGACGAGCCGACGGCGGCGCTCGACGCCCGGGCCGAGCTGGAGGTCTTCGAGAAGATCAGGGCCCTGGCCGGGACGGGCCAGACCGTCATCCTCATCACCCACCGCCTGGCGTCGGTGCGCCACGCGGATCTGGTCCATGTCCTGGACGGAGGGCGCCTGGTGGAGTCGGGCACGCCGGACGAGCTCCTGCGGACGGGTGGTGTCTACGCGGAGCTGTACGCCCTGCAGGCCGACCAGTTCACGGCGAAGATTCCCTCACCGAACGGGCACGCCGAGCGCTGAGGGGCGCGCTCGGGCCTACGCGGCGGCGACCACTTCGGTCACGTCGGTCACCTCGGCCACGTCGGTCACGGCGCTCACCGTGCTCACTTCGGGCTTGCGCACGATCACCAGGAAGGCGTCGGAGGCGAGGTCCATCACGACCTCCGCCTGCTGCCCCTCCATACGGCGGGCCCGCGCGAACTCCTCCGCGGGCCACGATCCTCGCGGCCCACCGGCCGGAAAGCGTTCCAGTACCACTCGGCTGTTCATCATCGTCCTTCTGCTCCCCCGTCGGCAGTCCTCACGGACTCTCACGGAGTAGAACGCACTGAGGGGCACAAAGGACTCACAACGTGACCGACCTGACACATGGTTGTACCGGTTCCTCACATCTCGTACTCGTCGTGATACCTCACCCGGCTGCTGCCGGCCGGAGCCCCGATGGCCGCCGACCGGCCCTTCGGCTCCTCCCACTCCTCCTGCCGGCCAAGGGCGGTGAGATCAAAGAGGCTGGAGTACGAGCCCACCCAGTCGAGGCCGCGGGCGTACGTCGAGTACGTGTGGAAGACGCGGTCGCCTTCGCGCAGGAAGCAGCTGAGGCCCGGCTGCTCGTAGGATCCCTCGCCGCCCTCGCCGTCGCCGACGGTGGCGACCGTGGCGTTGAAGTCCTGGTTGAAGTCGCTGCCGTTCGAGGAGTACCACGGCACCGTCCAGCCCATCCGTGCCTTGAAGGGCAGGATCTTGGTGAAGGGCGCGCGGGAGACGGCGATGAAGTTCGTGCTGCGGGCCCGCAGATGGGCGAGGTGCCCGATCTGGTCGAGGAAGGCCGAGCAGCTGCGGCAGCCCGCGTCCCACTCCGGGGCGAACATGAAGTGGTAGACGATCAGTTGGGCGTCCCCGTCGAAGAGGTCGAACAGCCTCGCCTTGCCGTCGGAACCGTCGAACAGATACTCCTTGTCGATCTCGACCATCGGCAGCCGACGCCGCTCGGCGTTGAGCGCGTCACGCGCCCGGGTCTCCGCCTTCTCCTTGGCGAGCAGTTCCTCGCGCGCGGCGAGCCACTCCTCGCGCGTGACGATGCCGGGAAGTCCCATGGCCCCTCAGTCCCTCCTGCGGACCCGCCCCTCGGATCCGTGCTTCTCCGAGGGGTGACCTGCGGACTCGTCGGAACTCATCGGTCGCGGCGGAGAAACTTCAAAGAATCTGGGAAACCCCGGAGAACCTAGAACGTCACCGGAAGCGAGAGCAGTCCGCCCTCAGCCCTCGTAGTCCTGGATCCGCTTCCCGTGGCTGCGGTCGATCAGGGCGGGCAGTTCGGCGCCCAACTCCTCGACGATTCCCGGCACATCGAGGGTCAGCAGGCGCCGGTCGCGCATCAGGATCCGTCCGTCGACGATCGTCGTGGTGACGTCCGCCGAGCGGGCGCTGTGCACGAGCGTGGCCGCGAGGTCGTGCACGGGCTGGGTGTGCGGCCCGTCGAGGTCGACGAGGACGATGTCGGCGCGGCGGCCCGGCGCGAGGCTGCCGATCTCGTCGCCAAGACCGACGGCCCGCGCGCTCTGCAGCGTGGCGTGGTCGAGGGCCTGGCGCGCGGTCAGCCACGCCGGGTCGCGCTGCGTGGACTTCTGCACGAGTGCGGTGAGCGCCATGGACTCCCACACGTCCAGGGTGTTGTTCGACGCGGCGCCGTCCGTGGCCAGGCCGACGGGGATGCCGATCTCGCGCAGGGCGCGCACGGGGGTGGTGTCCCAGCCGAACTTGAGGTAGCCACGCGGCGCGGACGCCACGGCGATGCGGCCCGTGCCCTGCCGCAGCACGGGCAGGTCCCGGTCGAGGATGCCGGTGCCGTGCGCGATGAGGACGTCCACGTCGAGCAGTCCCGCGCGGTGCAGGATCTCGATGGGGGTGAGTCCGTGGCGGTCCAGGCTGTTGTCGGTCTGGGCGCGGTTCTCGGAGGCGTGCAGATGGACCATGAGGCCGTGCTCGCGGGCGAGTTCGGCGGTCGCGGCGAGATCCGCCTCGTCGACGGTGTAGGGGGCGTGCGGGGCGAGCGAGGTGGTGATGCGGCCGTCGGCGGCGCCGCTCTGCCTCAGCGCGAACTCCAGGGATGCGGCGCGGCCCTCGGGCCCCTGCGAGGAGAAGAAGGCAGCGCCGAGGTTGGCGCGAAGACCGCTCTGCGTGACGGCGTCGGCGACGGTGTCCATCGCGAAGTAGTGGTCCGCGAAGGTCGTCACCCCGCCCCGGATCATCTCGGCGCAGGCGAGCCGCGCGCCGAGCCCGACGACGCGCTCGGTCAGATTGGACTCGATGGGCCAGATCCAGTCGTTGAACCACTCGTGCGCCGGCAGATCCTCGGCGATGCCGCGCAGGGCCACCATCGGCGTGTGCGTATGGCAGTTGATCAGGCCCGGCAGGGCCGCCTGACCGCGTGCGTCGATGCGCTCGACGGCTTGCAGGCCGGCCACGGCAGGGGTGGTGGTGACGGCGTCGATGCGGCCATCTCGTACGACGACGGCCGCGTCGTCGAGGAATCCGACCTGACCCCCTTCGTCGTGGACGAGGGCCGTGCAGCCCGTGATGACGAGATCGGCGGGGCCGTGCGCGGGAGGCGGCGTCATCTCTTCAAGGTACGGGGAGTGCGCATCCCGTGCCCTGTCGCGTCGCCGGTTTCGCGAGCACGCTGACGTCAACCCACCCACCACGCGAGGACAGTTGGAGCCCGTCATGCTCGTCGGCACTTGGAACCTGGAGAACCTCTACCGGCCCGGCGGCAAGTTCGGGCCCAAGGACAAGGCCGCGTACGAGGCGAAATTGGCCTCGCTCGCGGCGACGATCAAGGCGATGAAACCGAGCGTGCTCGCCGTGCAGGAGGTCGGCGACCCGGAAGCCCTCGCGGATCTGGCCGGGATGCTCGATGGCACCTGGCACACCACTCTCTCGGAGCACGCGGACGAGCGCGGCACCCGCGTCGGCTTCCTCACCTCGCTTCCGGTGTTCGTCGTCGCCGACGAGGACTGCTTCCCGGCGTCGGTGCGCCCGGTGCAGGTCAGCGACGCGGGCAAGCCGGTGGCGCGGGCGGGGCGCGGGGTGCTCGCGGTGACGGTGACGACGCGGGCCTTCGTCTTCGACGCGGCCGTCTGCCATCTGAAGTCGAAGCTGCTCTCGTACGGCGGCGGCCGGTTCCAGCCGCGCGACGAGGGCGAGCGGGCCCGCTATGGGGCGTACGCGCTGTACCGGCGTTCGGCCGAGGCGACGCTGGTGCGCTCCCTGGCCGACCGACTCCTGAAGGGCGACGGCCGCGAGCACGATGTCGTCGTGCTCGGCGACCTGAACGACGAGGTGTCGGCGGCGACGACCCAGATCCTGCTCGGCCCGCCCGGGTCGGAGATCGGCACGCCCGGCTTCGACCAGCCGGACAAGGGCGACGCGAGCCGCCTGTGGAACGTGGCGCCGCTCATCCCGGCCGGACAGCGCTACTCCCGCATCCACGCGGGGCGCCGGGAGCTGATCGACCACGCCCTGGTGAGCCGCGGCCTGCTGAATCTGGTCACGGCGGCGGGCACGGGCGTGCCGGGCTCGACGGCGACCGCGCTGCCGTCGGTCGAGGACGGGGATCCGGCGGAGCGGAGGAACGCGACGGGCTCGGACCACGCGCCGGTGTGGATACGGATCGAGCGCTAGCCTCAGCCGTCGGCTTTCGCCGCCGCCTCCTGGCGCCGCCAGGCCTGCTGGAGCCGCAGTGTGTCCTCGAGGACCGTGTCCTCGACCATCCGCCCCCAGCGGATCCTGACCCACTGGATGCCCTCGTTCTCGTACGCGCTGCCGTCCGCGAGGGTGGCCTCGATGCGCAGCCGGACGACGACGGTGGTGTTCCAGGGCCAGCCCTTGACGACCATGTCGGTGAGGCCGAGCCGCATGCCGGGGAAGCACTGGTTGGCCTTCTCGAACCAGTCGGCGAAGGCTTCCGGGCCGTGCAGCTCGGCGCCGAGGATGTTGTCGCCGATGAAGCGGAACCGCAGGTCGGGGGCTGCCATGGCGACGGCGGGGTGGTAGTTGCCGCTGCCGTCGCCGGTGGTGCGCCAGAGGGCTCGGACCTTGGCGCGGACGATGGCGTGGTACATCGGGGCACCTCCAGTGACCGTGACCGAGTACCTTGCATTTCGCAAGGGACCGTCTCCGGTCAGCCTAGGCCGGTAACTTGCAAACAACAAGCGAGTACCGTGGGCCCATGAGAGGCGAACGCTTTGCCCGGATGCACTGCTCGGTGGCGCGCGCGGCGGCCGTGACGGCCGACCAGTGGACGGTGCTGATCCTGCGCGACCTCTTCCTGGGCCTGAACCGCTACGAAGATCTCCGTGCCGACCTCGGCATCGCGACGAACATCCTGGCGGACCGCCTCGACCACCTGACCGCCGAGGGCGTCGTGGAGCGCCGGGCGTACCAGGACCGTCCGGTGCGCCACGAGTACGTGCTCACACCCGCGGGCCGGGAGCTCTACGGCACCGTGCTGACCCTCATGACCTGGGGCGACCGCCACCGCTCCGACGGCGGCGGCCCGCCGCTGCTGCCCGTCCACGACACCTGCGGCCACCCCGCCGAACCCCGGGTGACCTGCGCGCACTGCGGTGGGGAGCTGACGCCGGAGACGGTGACGCACACGCCGGGTCCCGGCGGGCGGACGGCGCCGGGGACGGCGCTGGTGCACACGGTGCTTGCCGAGGGCTGAGCCTCAGCCGCGCGGCAGCACCGTCGAGAGGACGCCCGGCAGCGGGTACCAGTCCGACGACACGATGCTGGCGTTGCCGCGCGCGAGCAGGGCGACGCGCTCCCGGGCCTGGGCCTCGGTCGGGTTCACGGAGTCGATGGCCGGGGCGACGTTGTGGGCGTCGGACATGACGACGAGATAGCGCCGGTCGGCGTACCACTTGGTGTCGATGGCGCCGCCCGCGTACGCGGACGCGTCGCCGTCGAACAGCACGAACCAGGGCCGGATCGCCGCGTCCGCGTACCGCCCGCGCGGGTCGCCCGCCTCCGCGCCGAGCACGGCGGGGAACGCCGCGGCATCGCCGATGCGCGCCGCCGCCGCGAGGTCACGCAGATGCGTGGCGTACTCGCGGTCGGTCCACAGGGTGTCGGCCGGGTTGCCCTGCTCGACGGTGCCGGGGATCAGCTCGACGATGAACTTGCCCGCGAGGGCGCCGCGCTGGGGCCAGCCGTCGCTCCGTACGGCCTCGTCGAGGGTGGCGTGACCTCCGGTGAGCTCGCCGGGCCGGTAGACGGCGTCGCCGAGCTTGCTCTTGAGGAGGGCGTCGAGGTCGGCGGGCCCGCGCCCGTTCCTCCCCTGGAACCCGTCCTTCAGCTCGACCTTGACCAGGATGGGCCGGTGGCCGGGGTGGGCGTCGTGCCAGCTCTTCATGTCCGCGAGGCATCCGGCGAGACTCTGATTGCGCGGCTTGGTACGCAATTCGGCCGGACTCGCGGCGTTCTCGCAATTGTTGTCGTTCCCGACCGGGTTGCTGTGCGAGACCCGCCAACCGCTGCCGAACACGTTGGTCCATACGTCGAGTTCGAGCATCCCGGCGCCGGAGTCGAGCGCGTCGGCGAAGTACGGGTACTTCGACTTCTCGTAGGCGTTGTGGACGCCGACGCCGGTGGTGGACGCATACGGCGACTGCGGTGCCGGATCGCCGGCGGCGAGGGCGGTGCCGCTCGCGGACCCCGCGGCTCCGAACGCCAGTGCGCCCGCCGCCGCGACCGCCATGGCAAGGCCTGTCCCGGTATGTGCCCTCATGCCAGCCGTCCCCTCCACCGCTCCGGTCAAGTCCCGTGAAACGTAGGGGAGTTGCGTGTCAGAAGGGAAGACGGCGGCTTACGGGCAAGGAGAGATATCCGGCCGTGCGGACGGGAGGGAGGCGGCGGGGAGCGTGGCGTGTCCGCTACCGTCTGCGCCCGTTATGGATCAACGTACTCAGAGATCCACCCGCCTGTAGACACTGATCTGCCCCCGTAGAAAGGGATCAGCCCTCATGGCCCTCACCCTCTCCCCCGTCTCCCGCACCCGTCTCGCCGTGGCCGTGGCCGCCACCGCGGTCCTCGCCGTCGGCGCCCCGGCCGCGTACGCCTCGCTCGACACCGACACGCGCGCGCCCGGCAAGACCACCACGTCGCAGGTGTCGCGCGGTGAGGCCTACACCGAGACCCGCCTCCTCTTCGGGACCGAACGCCCCGACGGCGGCCCCGATGTGACCGACAAGCAGTTCATGAAGTTCATCGACGACGAGGTGACGCCGTCGTTCCCCGACGGGCTCACGGTGCAGGACGGGCGCGGCCAGTGGCGGGACTCGAACGGCAAGATCGAGCGTGAGCGTTCGTACGAACTGATCCTGCTGTATCCGACGTCGCAGGCACACCAGCGCGACGCGCTCGTCGAGGAGATCCGCGAGGACTACGTGAAGGAGTACGCGCAGGACTCGGTGGCGCGGCTCGACGACCGGCTGCGCGTGGACTTCTGAGACGCGCCATGCCGTGCCCTGCCCCGCCCTGCCGGGCCGGGGCTCGGGTTCACGCCACCGCGGTGAGCTCTGCGAGCAGGGCGTCGAGGCGCTCCGCGTGCCGCCGCGGCAGGCGCCCCGTGTCGTCGACGTGCACCGCGCAGGCGGTCGTGGTGTCGACGAGGCGTTCGAGGGTGGCCGCCACCTTCTCCGAGCCCGCGGAGTGCCGCGCCAGGGTGGGGAGTTCG